>JAUNTK010000066.1 GCA_030538735.1 Pseudomonadota bacterium | reverse complement strand
ATGGCGCGCGGCCGCGAATCGAAGCTGGAGCGCAGCCCTGAGCGGCGACGGTAGAGGTGCGTTTCCGGGCCGGTCGAAGTGATGGCCCTTGCTGTTTCTGTGCGTGCATCGCTATACGCTGGTGCTATCCGCACCAACCGATAAATCCGGCATCCACGCGCGCGCTAGCCCGCCATCAACGCTTCAATTTCATCGGCACTGCGCGCCAACTTGTCGGTCAACACGCGGTGGCCATCACGGGTAATCACCACATCATCCTCGGTGCGGATGCCGATGCCGCGCCATTGGCCATCAACCGTGCTGTCATCGGTGCTGACATACAGCCCGGGCTCGATGGTGAACACCATGCCGGGCTCCAACAGGCGCGGCTCGTCATCCACTCGGTATTCGCCGACATCGTGCACATCCAGCCCTAACCAGTGGCCGGTCTTGTGGCGATAGAAGCGCCGGTAACTGCCATCGGCGATGTTCTTTTTCAGCCGGCCTTTCAACAGGCCCAGTGAAAGCAGGCCATCGGTCAGGGTTTCGACGGCCGCCTCGTGGATCGCCGACCACGGCTTGCCGGGCATGGCCTGCGCAAGCGCGGCCACCTGCGCACGCCCGACCAGATCATGCAGCGCACGTTGGGCCGGGGTGTAGCGGCCATCCACCGGAAAGGTGCGGGTGATGTCGGCGGCATAGCCGCGATACTCGGCACCGGCATCGATCAACACCAGATCACCGGCGCGCGTTTTGGCCCGGTTGGCGCGGTAGTGCAATACACAGGCATTGGCACCGGCACCGATGATGCTTTCATACGCCGGTACCGCTCCGTGCAGGCGGAATACGCGCTCCAGTTCGGCCTGCAATTGGTATTCGTGGATGCTGGGTTTGGCCGCGCGCATCGCCGCCTCGTGCGCGGCCACCGAGATATCGGCGGCGTGCTGCATCAAGGCCAATTCATCGGCGCTTTTGAACAGCCGCATCTCGTCGATCAGATGGCCGAGTTCGAGAAACTCATGCGGCGGCTCCGCCCCCATCCGCATCTGCGCGCGTACCCGTTTCAGCCAGCCGATCAGGTTGAGGTCGAAGTCGGTGTCGTGGCCGAAGTGATACCAAACCCGACGCCGGCCTTCGATCAAGCCGGGCAGGATGTCATCGATATCGCTGATATCCCACGCATCATCCAGCCCCAGCGCGTCGACTGCGCCCTCCGGGCCCAGACGCGGGCCATCCCAGCCTTCGCGCTCGGGGTCGCGCTCGCGGCAGAACAACAACGCCTCGCCATGCGCACGGCCGGGGGCCAGCACCAGCACCGCCTGCGGCTCGTCGAAGCCGGTCAGATACCAAAAATCCGAATCCTGCCGATACGGGTAATGGGTATCGCGGCTGCGGATATGCTCAGGCGCGGCGGGCAGGATCAGGATGGCGTCATCACCGGCCATCTGCATCAGTTGCCGGCGGCGCTTGGCGCAGGCTTTGGCAGAAAGCGCCTTGTCCAATCGGGCCATGGTCAGATCAGTGCAATGATTGCCGGGCGCGCGGTGCCAGCACGCAATCGCCATGCAGCAAGAGCACGGCAACGCGGACAAACTCCTCGATTTCAGCGAACGCTTCCTCGTCCTCTTCACCGCCCTCGCTATCGGTTTCGGCCATCGCCAGCCGCGCCAGATCTTCCAACGCTTCGGCGCTTTCCTCCGACAGCGGCGGGTTGGCACCGGCCGCCAGACCAAAGCCGCCAAGGAATGCACGGCACCAATCGAACAAGGCGTTGCCGCGCTGCTCCAGCGGTGTGTCCTCATCGGGCAACAGCAATTGAAAATCCAGACCGCGATCTTCCAGCGCGGCGATGCTGGCATCGCGCAGGGTGTTGAGTTCGGGGCTGTCGGGCGTGCCGAGTGCATCATCGGCCAACACTTTGCCAAGCCAGTTGCCGCTGGCATCGCCACCGCCGGCCAGCCAGCCGATCAGCGCGCCGTGCAGTTCTGCGGGGCTCAGGGCCAGGTTCAACGGATGGAGGGCGGCTTCGATTTGCTGCCAATCGGGCTGGGCCTGCATGGAAAACTCCGTGTGTGCATACGCCATCTTAGAGCCTGTCCACCGCATCGCGCCATTGCATACAGTGGCGAAGCTGCAGCACTATGCATGTTCCGCACGTGCGCGCACCGTGAATGCAGCAATGCATCATCGCCCCCCCTGTCATCGATGGCTGCAGGCCACTTTTTGTGCGATGCTCGCCTTGCTGCTGGCATCGCCATCGGCGCATGCGCAAATGCGCAGTTATTCCTTCCACGAGGTGGGCGCGGAGCGCGGCTTGCTGCAAGGCACGACGACCGCCCTGGCCGAAGATGCGCAGGGCTTTATCTGGGTTGGCACCCGTGGCGGCCTGCATCGCTACGATGGCACGGCCTACCGTGCGCTGCGCCACGAGCCGAAGCACGAAAGCATCCCGGAAAACCACATCACCGCGCTTGCTGCCGAGGGCAATACGTTGTGGATCGGTTTTTTCGCCAGCAATGTCGCCAGCCTGGATACCCGCAGCGGCAAAATCCGCCGCTACCCCGCGCCGCCGGTGGCCGACAACCACCCGATCGGGATGATCAAGGCGTTGGTCGCCAATCCCGATCAGCTGTGGATCGCGCGCGATGGCGGCGTATTGTCGATGAATATCGCCGAAGGCACGACCCGGCAGCTGATCCCCAGAAACGCAGCCGGCAACGGCACCCTGCCGCAAACGCTGGCCATCGATCACAAGCGCGGCCGGGTCTTGGCCAGCATCGGCAAAGTGCTCTGGTTACTGGATGGCAGCCAGGCGGTACGTGTCGGCGCAACCCGTCAGCCGGTTCTGGCAAGCACGTTCGACCGCGCCAGCGGCGTGTTCTGGGCGGTCAACAACGAGGGCATTTTCTCGCTGCAGGACGATCAGCTGGCGTTGCGTTGGCCCCTGCCAATCACCGAGCCCGAGCAATTCAACGCCGCGCGCGGGATCGCGGTCGCGCCCGATGGCAAGGTCTGGATAACGCTGCCCGATCACGGCCTGCTGCATTACGACCCGCGCAACCACAGCAGCGAGTTGGTCGGCCCGACGCCGGGCATCGCCCACAGCCTGCCGGAGACCCGCAACGGCCCGCTGTTGATGGAATCAAGTGGCAGCATGTGGGTCGGCGGGCAATTTCTCGGCCCCTCGCGCTTCAACCCGATGGGTGATCGCCTGGGCTATGTGTATGCGTTTGGCGAGCGCGATCATCGGCAATCAACCGCCAGCAACAGCCTGCGTGCCGTGGCGCAGGCCAATGATGGCGCGGTTTGGCTCAGCACCGACATGAGCCGGCTGATCCGGATGGATGTTTCCCGGCCACTGGTTTTCCGCGAATACACCGAAGCACTCTACACGGCGTTCGCCGCCATCGATCTGCCCCGTGAATCAATCCGCGTGCTCGACATGGTCAATGGCGGCCGCGATGAAATCTGGCTGGCCACCAACAAGGGCCTCGGCCTGATCGATACCCGCACCGGCCATATCCGCAGCGTGCCGATCGCGGGTTTTGGCCACCCAAAACTGCGCGCGCTGGATGCATCCGCCGACGGCGTGCTCTACATCGCCACGGTGCCAAACGGCATCGTGCGCTTCGATCCGGCACGCGGGCAGGCCGAGCAACTCAGCCCGGCAAGTGATCGCAGCAATCTGGAAAACAAGGTTCATGACGTGCTACTTGATCGCAACGGCATCCTCTGGGCCGGTGGTGATGGCGGCCTGCTGCGCATCGATACCCGCAGTGGGCGTTGGCAACGCATCCGCCAAAACGGCGAGAACGGCCTGTCCAGCGCGGTGGTGATTTCGCTGGCCGAATCCAGCGCAGGCCAGCTTTTGGTTGGCACCCTCGATGGCCTTGACGTACTGCGCAGCTCCGCCGGCGGGGCGATCACGTTCGATCATCCCATCGACAAGCGGCCGAATATCGAAGGCTCGATGACGGTGTTTTCGATCATCGAGGCACCGGACAACATCTTCTGGCTCGGCACCGATACCGGCTTGTTCCGCTATGAGGCCAACGCCGGCCAGATCCAGCAACTGGGCATGTCCGAAGGCCTGCAGGACATGGAGTTCAATAGCCGCTCCACCTTGCTGCTGCGTGATGGCCGGGTACTGATGGGTGGGGTGCGCGGGGCCAATTTGTTCGACCCGGCCGCAGTGCTGCCGGCCACCACGCCGCGCCTGTTGATCACCGCCTGCCGCATCGGCGATCGGGCGTGGACGCTCTGGCCGGACGCCACCGCGCGTGGCATCAACTTGGATCACGGCGAACGCAGCCTGCGCGTTCAAGTGAGCCAGCTCGATCACGCCAGCTCGCTGCCCGCGCATTACCGCTTTCGCCTGCTGCCGCATGAAACCCGCTGGACCGACAACGGCACCCTCAATGAAATCGTCTATTCGCAGTTGCCAATTGGCGAATTCGTGTTTGAAGTGCAGGCCACCGACCGCCACGGCAACTGGAGCAACGAAACCCTGCGAGTCCCGGTTTCGGTTGCCGCGCCGCCGTGGATGAGCCGGACATGGCAGGCCATTTATGCGGCAGCTGCGATCACCCTGTTGACGGCGCTGGTGGCAGGCTGGGCGCGCCACACGCGCCGCAAGCAGGCGCAGGATGAAGCGCGCCGCGCGCAGGACGAGCGCCTGCGTCTTGCCCTGTGGGGCGCGGGTGAATCGTACTGGGATTACGACATCGGCAGCGGCACTCTGACCGCAATCGTGTATGACCTGGCCGGCCATGAGGCGCCGATCAACACACCCGTGGAAATCCACCCCGATGACGAAACCGGGGTCTTTGAAATTCTCAACCACTATCTGGCCCACCCGGATGAAGTGATGGTGATGCCGCGCCACCGGGTGCGGTTTGTCGGCAGCAATTGGCGCTGGGTCGTCAGCCGCGGGCGCGCGGTGAAATGGGATGCCGACCAGCAGCCTCTGCTGATCTCCGGCACGGTGCGTGATGTCGGCGAACTGATCGAGACCGAGCAGGCGCAGCGCGTCGCCAGCAGCGTGTTCCAAAACATGCAAGAAGCAGTCGCCGTACTAGATGCCGAGTTCCGCGTGCTCTCGGTCAACCCGGCCTTTGCCGCGATGACCGGGCGCAGCGAAAGCGAACTGCTTGGGCAAGTGTTGCCGCGCATCGCCGATATCAGTGAACACAATCAGACCGATGAGGAAGTACGCAGGACATTGGCCAGCACCGGGCAATGGGCGGGCGAGCTATGGAAGCGCCATGCCGATGGCCACGATCTGCTCTGCCATGTACGCGCCGCCCGCATCAGCCGGCCGATCCCCGGCGAGGGCATGTCCGACAATTACGTCATCGTCTTCAACGACATCACCGAGCAGCGCAAGACCGAGCTTGATCTGCGCTGGCTGGCCAATTACGACCCGCTCACCCATCTGCCCAATCGCACGCTGTTCAATCGCCGCCTGAACGAGGCGCTGGCCAGCCACGTCGATGGCGATGGCTTCGCCCTGCTGTTTCTCGACCTCGACCGCTTCAAGGACATCAACGATTCGCTGGGCCACAACATCGGTGACGATGTGCTGCGCGCCGCGGCCGCGCGTATCGGCAGCCTGCTGCCGGCGCAAAGTTTGGTGGCCCGTTTGGGTGGCGATGAGTTCATCGTGCTGCTTGAACACGTCGCCGACCAGCACGCGGCATTGCACAGCGCACAAACGATCCTGAGCGGCTTCGGCCATGCCTTGACCCTGGAAAACGGCCTGGAATTCATCATCTCGCCATCGATCGGCATCAGCCTCTATCCCGATGACGGCCATGATGCCGCCACCCTGTTGCGCAAGGCCGATACCGCGATGTACCGCGCCAAGGCCGCCGGCCGCCAGATGTACCGGCGTTACGAGGCCGGCATGGATCAGCCCACCATGCAGCGCCTGCAGATCAACAATCTGCTGCATGGCGCCATCGAACGCGGTGAAATATCGCTGCTGTTCCAACCACGTTGGTCAACCCGGCTGATGCGCTTTACCGGTGTCGAAGCATTGCTGCGCTGGCAGCACCCCGAGCTGGGCCTGGTTCCGCCGCAGGAATTCATCCCGTTGGCCGAGGAAAGCGGGCATATCATCGCGCTGGGCAAATGGGTAGCCGAGCACGCCTGCAAGACGCTGGCGGATTGGGAGGCGGCGGGCCTGCATGGCCTGACGATGGCGATCAATGTCTCATCGGTGCAACTGCGTCAGGACGGTTTCGCCGAGATGATTACCGAGATCGTCAATCGCCACGCCCTGCCACCAGCCCAGCTGGAGCTTGAAATCACCGAAACCGTGCTGATGGACAACCCGGCGCTGGCCGCGCAACGCCTGCGCCAGATCGATGCCACTGGCATCCGCATGGCGATCGATGATTTCGGCACCGGCTTCTCCTCGCTGGCCTATCTGCGTGATCTGCCGATCAGCCGGCTGAAGATCGACCGCACCTTCATCCGCGACATCACCCGCAACAAGCGCGACGAGGCGATCGTGGTGGCGATCATCACCATGGCCCATTCGATGGGGCTGGATACCGTCGCCGAGGGCGTGGAGAACATCGAACAACTCAGCCTGCTGGCCGCCGAGGGCTGCGATGAAATACAGGGGTACCATGTGTCGCGGCCACTTGGCGCCGACGACTGCCGCAAACTGCTTGGCAGCCTGCCCACGCCTGACACGATGACCACCCATGGATGACAACGATCCCTTCGCCCGTTTGGATGCCTTGATCGCACGTTTGGAATCGATGACCGAACGGCAGCAACGCCTGTCCGAGGAAAACCGCCACCTGCGCCAGCAACAGGAGCAGTTGCTGCAAGATCGCGCCCTGTTGGCCAACCGCAACGAGCAGGCCCGCACCCGGGTCGAGGCGATGATCGAGCGGCTGAAAACACTGGAGCAAAACACGTGAGCGAGCAGCCGGCCGCCGAGCCCGTCAACATCCGCATTCTTGATCGCGAATACACCGTTGGCGTCAACGCCGAAGAACGCGCCAGCCTGCTTGCCGCCGCCCGCCTGCTGGATGACAAGATGCGCGAATTGCGCGGCGATAACCGGGTCGCATCGGTGGAGCGGGTCGCCGTTTTGGCCGCCCTCAATCTAGCCCACGAGTTAGAAATATTGCGCAGCGAAAACAGCCGCCGCAGTCAGCGCGTCGGGCAGGCGTTGGACACGC
Source organism: Pseudomonadota bacterium (assembly GCA_030538735.1). Lineage (GTDB taxonomy): Bacteria > Pseudomonadota > Gammaproteobacteria > Xanthomonadales > Xanthomonadaceae > Solilutibacter. The sequence goes on along the minus strand of JAUNTK010000066.1, from coordinate 8,708 downwards.
TGGAAAAACGCATCGAACAACTGGAACAGGGCTGAATGCGTAAGCCCCTGCATTCATCCTTCCGCGCTACAAATCGCTATACTGCGTGTGTGTCCTCTGCCTTGATCGACAGCGTGCAAAACATTCACCTTGTCCCTTAAGAACGACACCGGGGCTGCAACCTAGCCCGGCGTGCAAGTCCGCCTACGAGCGGGAAGCCCAACGGCCGGCGAGCAATCCCACTTGAACCCGCAGGTTCAAGGTCGTTTCGCCGCATCGCCACGGCGGAGGATGCCAAATCAGGAACCCGCGCTTCGGCGCGGGTTTCTTTTTATCGCCCGCAAGCGGCCATCGCCCACAAAGCCGGCCACTACAATAGCCCGATGCCGATACCGCTCCCCGACCGCCACGAACTGCGTGAACGCCGCCGCGCCATCGCGCCCGCCGCCCGTATGCAGGCCGCCGAAGCCGTGGCCGAACGCTTATTGGCGCTGGCAGATGCGCCGCAGGCCGGCTACGTTGCCGGTTATTGGGCGATGGATGGCGAACTGCCTCTGCACGTCTGGCAACTTGGCCTGCCCAAGGCGCTGATCTACTGCCTGCCGGTGCTGGATGAGGCCACGCAAACGCTGAAATTCGCCCCGTGGCGCTCCGGCGATGGTTTAGTCAGCAACCGCTTCGGCATCCCCGAACCCGATCTTGATCCGGCCTCGCTGCTTGATGCCGGCCAAATGGCGTTGATCGCCCTGCCACTGACCGGCTTCGATACCCGCGCCCACCGGCTTGGCATGGGCGGCGGCTGGTACGATCGCACGCTGGCATTTCGCCGCCAATCCGCCGCAGCGCCGCTGATGATCGGCATCGGCTTCGACGTGCAACAGGTCGAGGCCATCGAACCCCACGCATGGGACGTGGCCTGCGATGCCATCGTCACCGAAACCCGCACGATCCTTCGAGCCGCCTGATGACGACGCGCAAAAAATACTGGCTGATGAAATCCGAGCCGACTGATTTCTCCATCGATGATTTGGAGAAGGTCAAGACCGAGCCGTGGAGCGGCGTGCGCAACTATCAGGCGCGCAATTTCATGCGCCAGATGAAGCCCGGCGATGGCGTGCTGTTCTACCACTCCAATACCGAGGTGCCGGGCATCTACGGCATCGCCGAGGTGGCCAGCCTGCCCTACCCGGACCCGACCCAGTTCGACAAAAAATCCAAGTATTACGATGAGAAAGCCACGCCTGAAGAACCGCGCTGGGAGCTGGTCGATGTCGGCTACGTCAAGACCTTCAAGCAGCCGGTTTCGCTGGCCGAAATCCGCGAACACGCCGATGCGCTGGGCGAGGACTTCGCCCTGATCCGCAAAGGCTCGCGGCTCTCGGTGCTGCCGGTCACCGCCGCGCAGTGGAAACTGCTCACCTCCCTCGCCTGACCACGGAAATCACCATGTCTGAAGCCAAACGCCTCGCCGCCGAACACGCCATGCAGTATGTCGAAGACGGCATGATCATCGGCGTCGGCACCGGCTCCACCGTCGCCTATTTCATCGACGCGCTGGGCCGCGACCCCGGCCGCATCAAGGGCGCGGTATCGAGCTCCGAGCAAAGCAGCGAGCAGCTGAAATCGCACGGCATCGAGGTGCTGGATCTCAACCACACCGGCCCACTATCGCTGTATGTCGATGGTGCCGACGAATGCGACGCCGACAAAAACCTGATCAAAGGCGGCGGCGCGGCACTCACCCGCGAAAAAATCATCGCCGAGGCCAGCGCGCAATTCATCTGCATCATCGACCCCAGCAAGCAGGTCGAGGTGCTGGGCAAGTTCCCGCTGCCGGTCGAGGTGATCCCGATGGCGCGCAGCCTGGTGGCGCGCGAAATCGCATCGCTCACTGGCGGCCAGCCGGTGTACCGCATGGCCGCCGAGGACAAGGCCGTCATCACCGATAACGGCAATGTCATCCTTGATATCCACCACCTCAAGATCACCGACCCGAAGGCACTGGAAGCGGCGATCAACCAGATCCCCGGCGTGGTCGCAGTCGGCTTGTTCGCCCGGCGCGCGGCCGATGTGGTGATCGTGGGTGGCGAGCCGCCACGGGTTTTGTAACACGCTCTCGTAGCCCAGTTCTAGCCGCCGTCGCAATCCATGAGACCGCCACGCGCTATTTAGTCAAATCGTGAATTTCGCGCCCGTCGCTGAGACAGCCCGGGCCGATACTGTCTTGCCCGATTGGACACGATGATGACCCTGCGCTGCCTGTTCGTCGATTTCAATTCCTACTTTGCCTCGGTCGAGCAGGAGGATGACCCCGACCTGCGCGGCCAGCCGGTGGCGGTGGCGCCGGTGTTGGCGGCCACCACGTGCTGCATCGCCGCCAGCTACGAGGCCAAGGCGTTCGGCATCAAGACCGGCACGCCGATCTGGGAGGCGATGGAAAAGTGCCCGGGGATCAAGATCGTCGAGGCGCGGCCGTCGCGTTATGTCGAGTTGCACCATCGGCTGATGGCAGCCATCGAGGATTGCATCCCGCATGGCAAGGCGGAATCGATCGACGAGGTGCCATGCTGGCTGATCGGCCGCGAACGACACCGCCAAAACGCCATCGCCATCGCCGAATCAATCAAGCAGCGCATCGCCGATGAGTTCGCCGCGATCCGCTGCTCGATCGGCATCGCACCCAACAAATTTCTGGCCAAAACCGCCTCCGATATGCAGAAACCGGATGGCCTGACCGTGATCGAACAGGCCGATTTGCCCGTTGCGCTGCACACGCTGGAACTGCGCGACCTGTGCGGGATCGGGCCATCGATGCAGCAACGCCTGCTGGCCGCCGGCATCGAGCGTGTCGATCAACTCTGCGCCGCGCCCAAAGAGCGGCTGCGCGCGATCTGGGGCAGCATCGAAGGCGAACGCTTCTGGATGCAGCTACGCGGCCACCAACTGCCCGAACGCAAGACGGTGAAAAGCTCGATCGGCCACTCGCATGTGCTGGATCCGGCGCTGCGCAATTTTGATGGGATGCGCTCGGTGCTGTTCAAACTGCTGGCCAAGGCGGCGATGCGCCTGCGCCGCGAAGGCCTGGTCGCGCAGGGGCTGCAACTGCATGTGCGTTTTGTCGGCCAGGAGCAACGCTATAGCCGCGAAACCGGCTTCGAGGCGCTGGCCGATACGCCGACCCTGCTGCATCTCTTGGGTGAGTTGCTGCAACCACTGCAGGCCGCACGCGATAGCGGCCGCTGGCATGAGCAGAAGCACCCGCCGCTTTCGGTCGCCGTCACCTTGGGCTCGGTACGCGAGGCGGCGCGGCAAAGCCAGGAGTTGTTGCCGCAACGCGCACGCGCACGCCAGATCACCGAGGCGCTGGACCGGATCAACCAGAAATTTGGCCCGTCCTCGCTGTTTTTCGGCACCATGAAAACCGCGATCAGCCATGATGCCGCGCCGATGCGCATCCCGTTTTCCACCATCCCAAAACTCGAAACCGAGGACGAACAACGCGGCCAGCACGCCGCCGGTGAAGAACTGATGCGCCTGCGCGAACGCCAATACAAGGTGCTGGCCGAAACCGCCCACCGCGAAGCACAGAAGCACACACAAGGCGGGGAATCGCCGCGCGCCGGGGCCGCCGGTTGGGGCTGGCGGCGGCGCAGTGATGAAACCGCCAAGGGCCAGACCTTGCCGTTGTTTCCCGGCGGGTAAGGATCAACGCCCTTTCATTGCATCCAGCGCCTGCAGTACCTGCTCGGCCAGTAACGGCTGCGCCTCGGCAATGGGGTGGATGTTGTCATCTTGAAACCAGCGCCGGTCCAGCCCCAGCGGGGCGAGAAAATGCGGGATCAGGCCGGTATTCAAGCGTTCGCTGATCAACACGAAGCTGCGTTGAAAATCGACGGCATAGCGGCCCAGATTGGGCGGCAGCTGCATACCAGCCAGCAATACGCGCGCACCGCTGGCTTCGGATGCGCCAATCATCCAGCCCAGATTGCCGCCCATTTGCTGCAGCGGCAAGCCACGCAAGCCATCATTGCCGCCCAACTCGATGATGACGATATCGGGTTTGACCCGGGCCAGTTCCGCCGCAATGCGGCTGCGGCCGCCGGCGGTGGTTTCGCCGGAAATGCTGGCGTTGTGGAACTGGTAGCGATTGGATCGGGCATCGGCCAATGCCACCCAGCCCTGTTCCGGGCGCAGGTTGTACGCGGCCGAGAGTGAATCGCCCATCACCAACACCTTCAACTCACGCGCCTCGGCGCTGTCTGCGGCTAACATCACCCACATGAGCACCATAAACACACACGCACGCAACCAAAACACCATCGCCGCCACTCCCGCTATCGATCAGGATGCAAACGCTAGCATGTCCACGCCGGGCAGCCTGCATACGCGCGCGGTCGGCAAACGGGTGACGCTGCCCGATAGCCAACTCACCATCCTCAACGACATCACCTTGGCTATCGATGCTGGCGAGCGGGTGGCGATCATCGGTGAATCCGGCTCGGGCAAGACCACCTTGCTTTCTTTGCTGGCTGGCCTTGATCTGCCGAGTTCGGGCGAGGTGTGGCTGGATGGCCAAGCCATCCACGCCGCCGATGAGGATGCGCGCGCCGCCTTGCGCGCCCGTGCGGTGGGCTTTGTGTTCCAGAACTTCCAGTTGATGCCGGCGATGAGTGCGCTGGAGAACGTCGCGCTGCCGCTGGAATTGCAGGGCCAAAGCGGCAACCAGCGCGCGCAGGAATTGCTGGAGCTAGTCGGCCTTGGCGAGCGGCTTGGCCATCTGCCGCGCCAGCTATCCGGTGGCGAGCAGCAGCGGGTGGCGATTGCCCGCGCCTTCGCCTCGCGCCCACGCATCCTGTTTGCCGATGAACCCACCGGCAATCTCGACCGCCGCACCGGCTTGGCCATCGAAGAATTGCTGTTTGGCATCGATGAGGCGCGCCGCACCACGGTGGTCGTCGTCACCCATGATGAACGCCTCGCCGCACGTTGTGATCGCGTGCTGCGGCTGGATGCCGGGCGGCTCATCGCATGAACTTCTTGGCCCTCTTGCGGATGGCCGCACGCCAGACCCGACAAGGCTGGCGCAACGGCGAATTCAACGTATTGCTGGCCGCGTTGCTGGTGGCGGTGCTGGCCTTGGCCGGCGTCGGCGCGATTGCCCAGCGCACCACCGATGCACTGGCCGAACAGAGCCGGCGCTTGGTGGGTGGCGATGCCGCGTTTCGTACCGATAGCGGCGATCTGCAACACGCCTTGGCCGATGCCGAGCGCCTTGGGCTGGCCGCCTACCGTAGCGTGGAGCTATCAAGCATGCTGGCAAGCGGCAATGCCACGCCGCAGCTTGGCACCTTGAAGGCACTGGGCACCGATTCACCGCTGCTGGGCCCGTATCAGGTGCGTACCGCAGACGGCATCGAACACCTGACCCGGCCCGCTGCCGGCAGCCTGTGGCTGGGGCCGGATGGTGCCGAGCGGCTGGGCGTTGGCTTGGGCGATGCGGTGGAGGTGGGTGGCCGCGGATTACGCTTGGCCGGCATCGTGCAGGAAGAACCGGATCGGCCGATTGCGGGCGTCGCACTCGGCCCGCGCGCCATCCTTGCGCTGGAAGAAGTTGAAGCCAGCGGCTTGCTCGGCCCCGGTGCGCGTGCCGAATGGCGCTTGGCAGTGGCCGGCAACCCCGCCGCGATCAGCGAATGGGTGGCCGCGCGCGAGGCCGAACACGGCCCCGGCGACCGGGTGGAAACCGGCGATGATCTCAGCCCGCAGCTGCGCAATGCGCTGGATCGCGCACAACGCTTTTTATCAATTTCACTGGTGCTGACGGCCGCGCTTGCCGCCGTCGCCATCGGCATGAGCGCACGCCAACATGCCGAACGCCATCGCCAGAGTGCGGCCACCTTGCGCGCACTCGGTGCCGGCCAGCGCGAGATCGTCGGCCTGCATGTGCTGACGTTGGCGATTCTGGGCGTGGCCGCGATCAGCGCCGCGCTGTTGATCGCGTGGTTGCTGCAAGCCATCGCCGGTAGTTGGATTGCCGCGCAATTGGGCGCCGCTCTGCCGGCCGCGCGCGCTTGGCCGTTCGCCCAAGCCGCACTGACCGGCCTGTGGATCCTGCTTACGTTCGCCCTGCCGCCCTTGATCGCACTGCGCCGGGTCAGCGCATTGGCGGTATTGCGCAGCGATATCCGCACGCCGTCGCCTTCGGCACTGGTGCTGTTTGGCTTGGCCTTGGCCGGGCTGCTGGCGCTGTTCTGGCAGGCCGCCGGCAACCCGCAGGCGGCATTGATCCTGCTTGGCGGCCTGATCGTCACCACACTATTGCTGGGCGTGGCCGGCTGGTTGTTGGCCACACTGGTGGCGCGCATCGGCCGGCGCGGCAGCGGCATTGATCGCTATGCGCTGCTTAATCTGGCGCGCAGGCGTCGGCTTACCATCGCGCAAGTGGTCGCACTCGGCATCAGCCTGATGTCGCTGCTATTGCTGGTGCTGGTGCGCACCGATGTCTGGGGCCAATGGCAGGCCAATGTGCAGGGCGATGCGCCCAATCGCTTCATCATCAATGTGCAGCCAGACCAACGCCCGGCCTTCGATGCCATTTTGCAGCGCCTGGATTTCACCGCCGCTGGCCTGTCGCCGTTGATCCGCGCCCGCTATACCGGCCTGGGCCCGGAGGCACGCGGGCGCCTGCCACTGGAAGGCCGTGGCGAGCGCTTGAACGACCGCGAATTCAATCTCTCCACCGCCGATGCCCTGCCCACCGGCAACACCGTCAGCGCCGGCAAATTCTGGCAGGGCGATGCGGCGCGCGGCGAGTTTTCGGTGGAGACGCGCTTTGCCGAAGACCTGCGCTGGCAAGTTGGCGACACGCTGGTGTTTGATGTCGCCGGGCGGCGCATCGAAGGCACCATCACCAGCCTGCGCGATGTGCATTGGGAAAGTTTCACCCCCAACTTCTTCGTGCTGGCCTCGCCCGATCTGGCCGCCGAATTACCCGCGACATGGATCAGCGCGGTGCGCGTCCCGGTTGGCGATACCACGCTTGCCACTGCGCTCACCCGCGAAATCCCCAATGCCAACGTGATCGATATCGATGCGATCACGGCCGAGATCAAACGCATCGGCGATCAAGCCGCGATGGTCATCCAAGTGGTGTTTTGGTTTGCCTTCCTCTCCGGCTGCCTGGTGTTTGTCGCCGCCGTTGCCGCCACCCGCCGCGAGCGCGTCACCGAGCTTGGCATCCTGCGCACGCTGGGTGCCACCGGCCGCCAACTGGGCCGCGCGCAATGGGTGGAGTTCGGCGCGATCGGCGCGATTGCCGGCAGCGTTGGCGCGGCGGCGGCCGTTGGTATCGGCGCCCTGTTCGCGGTGCAGGTGTTGGAGCTGCCGGCCAGCTTCAACCCGGTCACGCTGGCCATCGGCATCGCCGCCGGCACATTGGCCGCGATGCTCGCCGGCTGGCTCAGCATGCGCGGCTATCTGCGCGCCACCGTGCGCGAGACCTTGGGCACGGGCGCTTGAATACCGGCATCCGCGCATGAATTACCTTGCCCATGCGTGGTTGGCCCGCCATCACGATGACGCCATCCTCGGCGCGATTCTGGGCGATTTCGTGCGCGGGCAAGCGGCGTTAGCGGATTGGCCGCCGATGGTGCGCGATGAAATCCTGCTGCATCGGCAAATCGATGGTTACACCGATGCGCATCCCGCCGTGGCCGCTGCGCGGGCCTTGTTTGGCGATGGCCTGCGCCGCTATGCCGGCATCGTGCTGGATGTGTATTTCGATCATCGTCTGGCCCGCGATTGGTCGCGCTGGGAGGCGCAACCGCTCGATACATTTACCAGCCGCGTGTATCGCATTTTGGCCGGGTATCGGGCGCGCTTGCCGGAGCGCTTGAAAGCCATCGCCCCGTTGATGGCGCGCCATGATTGGCTGGGTTCGTACCGGGCGCGTGGCAGTGTCGATAACGTGGTGCGCGGCATCAGCACCCGGCTATCGCGCAATGGCGAACGGCTGTTGGCCTGCTTGCCGGTGCTCGCGGCAAATGAGGCCGCCGTGGATGCTGCCTTCGAGATGTTTTTCCCGGCGCTGATCGAGGCCAGCCACGCCATGCGCGCTACCCAACAACAGCTGTAAACACCCCCCAGCGACATGGCATAGTCCCCGCATGTCCGACATCGACACCCTACCGCTGGTTTCCCTGACCACCGCGCTCGGCACCGGCCTGTTGATCGGCCTGATGTACGAGCGCCGCAAGCGCGACGACCCAGCGATCATCGCCGGCCTGCGCACACATACCTTGGCGGCGCTGGCCGGTGCGGTCGGTCTCTGGATTGCGATGCCGGTGTTTTTGCTGATGCTGTTTGCCATCGGCACGTTTTCCGCGTTGGGTTATCTGCGTAGCAGCAAGACCGATCCCGGCATCACCTCGGAATTGGCGCTGGTGTTCAGCGCATTGCTGGGCGGCTTGGCGATACAGGCACCCGCTGCCAGTGGCGCGCTGGCGGTATTGGTCGCGATCCTGGTGTATGCCAAACCACGCTTGCAGCATTTCACCCAACAACACATCAGCGAACGCGAAGTCGCCGATGGCCTGACCTTACTCGCCTTCGCGCTGATCATCCTGCCGCTGTTACCCGATCGCGCCATCGACCCGTGGGGCGGCCTGAATCTAGCTGTCACATCCCGGACGATTGGTACTCCTAGGCTGCCTGTGAAACAGCTCAGATTT
>JAUNTK010000065.1 GCA_030538735.1 Pseudomonadota bacterium | reverse complement strand
GGCGCGCCGAAAATCCTGCCCGAATGCACGCTGCCGCTGACCGGCGTTGGTGTGGTCGATCGCATCATCACCGAGCTGGGCGTGTTCGATGTCACCGCTGCGGGCCTGCAGCTGGTCGAGCTGGCCGATGGTGTCAGCGCGGATGAAGTCAAAGAGAAAACCGGGGTGCCGGTGATTGCTTGATAGCGGCAGGTGTGGCGCGATGGCGGCCAGTCAATCGCGCTTGGCATAACGATAGGGCGGTGCGGCGTCGGCCGCGTCGCCTTTTTCGTTGCCCGCAGGCCACGCCTGTGGTTGATAGCCGGCGGCCTCGACGCACTTCAACACGATGCGTTCAATGGCATGGGCCAGCGTGCCATCGACCTGGCCCGCCTCGGCCTCGAATTCGGCTTCATCCAGATGCGCGTCCAGTAGCGGGCGCAGCGCTTCCAGCCGCAGCCAATACATGCTGCCAGCGGCGAAGCGGTCGTTATCGATATCCACCGGCGCGATGCCAAGGCGGCGACATAGATAGGCCACATTGGCCGCGTTGGCACCCCAGTAATAGCGCATCGGCTGGATATGCGAGCCGGGCACGACGAGGCCGGTTTGCGGCGCGGCGTGGAAGGCATCGATGATGCGCGTGGCATTGCCGTGGGCGAGCAGGGCATCGATAAATTCACGCCGCCAAACATCGCCATCACCGCGATGGGTGGATCGCTTGGTATGCAGCTTCAGCACCAGATCTTCGCCTTCATCCAGCAGGCGGTTGGCGATGCGCAGGAAGGGCAGAATATCGCGGCCCCGGTTTTCGCCGATGCTGATTTCGGCGGCCAAGCCCGATGCCTGCAACGCCTTACGCACAGCATCGTGTTTGTCGGCGCTGGTGCTGATTACGATGCGCCAATCAAGGCCGCTCTCGGCAATCGCGCCCAGCATTTCGGCCAGCACGTCGGGATAAAACGCATGGATCACCACGCAGGGGCGTGATGATTTTTTCACCACCGGCAATAGCGCATCGCGGCTGGCTTTGAGCCAGGCATGGCCCAGCCGGTTATCCGGCTCCAGCACCGCGCCCTCGGCCCATTCGTTCCACGCATTGATGAACACCAAGGGCGATGCGCCCTGCGTGCGTTCGGCGATGCTCTGGCGCAGCCAATCGCGGTAACGCCTGGGCGCGGCATGCAGCCAAGTGCGCCCACGCCCGCGCCGACGCGGCTCGTTATCCCAGCCGCAATTGACTGCCGGATGCAGCGGGTAGGGCGAGGCCGGCTTGCCGAGGTAATGCGCGGGCAGATCGCGCCAATCCAGCACGCTGCCGGCGTAATCGGGGTTGAGGGCGATTTGTTCGGCGCTGATGTCACGCGGCGCGGCCAGATTAGGCGGGAACTCGACCGCTGCATCAAAACCGATCTCGCGTGGGTCGGGGCGCTCGAAGGATTGGGTATAGGCCAGATGGATCTCGCCGATGCCGTTGTCGCGGCACCAGGCGCGCCAGCGTGCGGCACTGGCGCGGGCATCGGGCAGCTTGCCCGGGCGATAGACCAGCAGCACCGGCTTGCCATCAATGCGCAGATAGCGCGGATCGCGCAGGTAACCGGCAACATGGGCGATAAAGGCGAGATCGTCCTCGGCATCGTGCGATTGCGCCATCAGCACATCGTCGGCGCGGCCATCCCAGGTGCGTGTCCACGGCTCGTTGGCCCAACACAGGCAATACGGCAGGCTGATGTTTGCATCATCGCGCCATTGCTTGAGCGGTTGCTCCAGCAGCGTCTTGCCATGAAACCAATAGAAATAAAAACAGAACGCGCCGATGCCGTAGCGCGCCGCCAATTCGGCCTGCGCGCGCATGGTCTCGACCCGGCGCAGATCGTAGAAGCCAAGATCGGCAGGCAGGCGCGGCTGGGCATGGCCTTCAAACTGCGGCAATGCGCGGCTGACGGCCGCCCACTCGGTATAGCCCGCGCCCCAGGCGGCATCGTTTTCCGCGATGGGGTGGAATTGCGGCAGATAAAACGCCACCAATCTGGCCGGTAGGCTATCGGGCATCGGCGCATCACTGGCCTCGGCATGGCCGATGGCGCGGCCACCGGCTTCGCGCAAGGCGCGGCGCATGGCCGGTGCCTGCCCGATCAGCAAAGGCGCATGGCTTGGGCGTATTGCCGGGAAACGCTCGAAAAACCCGTTGCGCCAGCGGTCGCGGGTGGCTTCGCTGATCGGCAACACACGAAACCCTGCCCGCAGCAGGCGGAACAGGGTATCGCCGAGGCGCGGCTTGTGCGTGTTGGCAGCCAAGGCCGGGTTACAGGTTTTGGTAGTTTGGCCCGCTGCCACCTTCCGGGGTCACCCAGTTGATGATCTGGTACGGGTCTTTGATATCGCAGGTTTTGCAGTGCACGCAGTTGGCGGCATTGATTTGCAGGCGCTTGCCGTGTTTTTGCGTGCTGTCCTCGACCATTTCATACACCGCAGCCGGGCAGAAGCGGGTGCAGGGGTTGTCGTATTCCTCAACGCAAGTGGTGGCGCAGATGTTGGTATCGGCCACCTTCAGATGCACCGGCTGGTCTTCATCATGCGCGGTGGATGCGTAGAACACGCCTTGCAGGCGGTCGCGCGGGGCCAAGCTGCGTTGCACGTAGTCGCGCTCGGGCTGGGTGCTGCCGAGTTTTTCCGTCGCGTTGTAATCGGGTTTTTGTTTCAGCGTCCACGGCGAGGCACCGCCGGTCACGGTTTCCCATGCTGCGTTGAGCATGCCAAACCACAGGCCACGCTTGAATCCGGGCTTGATGTTGCGCACCTTGCGCAGCTCGGCCATCACATCGGATTGGCGTAGCTTGCCGTCGTAGCCTTCCGGCGCAAGTTGGTTGGCGACGAGATGCTCGGCCGCCAACATGCCGGATTTGATCGCCTGATGGGTGCCTTTGATCTTGGGCAGATTAAGCAGGCCCGCGGTATCGCCGATCAAGAGCGCGCCCGGCATCTCCACCTTGGGCAGCGATTGGAAACCCCCGGTGACAATCGCGCGCGCACCGGCCGAAAGAATGCTGCCGCCTTCCAACAGCGGCGCGATCATTGGGTGCGCCTTCCACTGCTGGAAGGCTTCCCACGGCTTGTATTCCGGGTCGCGGTAATCCAGCCCGCTGACGTAACCGAGTGCGATGCGGCCGCCGCTCAGGTGATAGACAAAACTGCCGCCATAGGTGTGGTTGTCCGCCGGCCAGCCCAGCGTGTGCACGATCTTGCCCGGGGTGACGCGGCTTTCATCGACCTGCCACAACTCTTTGATGCCGATCGAATAACTCTGCGGGTCGCTTGCGGCATCCAGCCCAAAGCGTTTGATGAGCCGCTTGGTCAGATGGCCGCGCGCGCCTTCGGCCAGCACCGTGACCTTGGCGTGGATATCGATGCCGGGGGTGAAGCCCGCTTTGTGCGTGCCATCTTTGGCGATGCCCATATCACCGATACGCACGCCGATCACCTTGCCGCTGTCATCGTGCAGGGTTTCGGCGGCGGCAAAGCCCGGGAATACCTCCACGCCCAGCGCTTCGGCCTGCGGTGCCAGCCACGCGCACAACGCGCCAAGGCTGACGATGAAATTGCCGCTGTTGTGCATGCCCGGCGGCAGCGGCAGTTTGCGCTGGCCGGTTTTGGAGAGCATCCAGAACTCGTCATCCGTGGCCGGGATGCAGATCGGCGGCGGGTTATCGCGCCAGCCCGGCAGCAGGGCATCCAAGGGCTGCGGCTCGATCACCGCGCCAGACAAAATATGCGCACCGACGGTTGCGCCTTTCTCGATCACGCAGACCGAGATTTCCGGGTTCAATTGCTTCAAACGGATCGCGAAGGCGAGGCCGGCCGGGCCGGCACCGACGGTGACGACGTCATACTCCATCACGTCGCGTTCGATTTCTGGCTGGATGTCGTTCATCGTGGCTCCTTCGATACTGCCTCGAATTGTCCCGGTTTGCGGGCGCGGCGGCAAATACATTGGAGTATGCAGTGCGCGATATGTACCTCGACAATCCGCTGGTCGGCATTGACTACCGCCCCGGCTGGATGGCGGCGGATCAGGCGGCGGCCTTGTTTGAATGCCTGTTGCGGGGGGTTGCGTGGCAGGTGCATCGCATCCAGATGTTTGGGCGTTGGCTGGATGCGCCGCGCCTGTCGTGCTGGATGGGCGATGCCGATGCGCATTATCGCTACTCAGGCAGCGATTTCATCCCGCAGCCTTGGCAGGCCGATGTCGCCCGCCTGCGCGATTGCTTGAATCGCGCGTTGGCCGCCGATTTCAACAGCGTGCTGCTCAACCAGTATCGCGATGGCTGCGATTCGATGGGCTGGCATCGTGATGACGAACCCGAGCTGGGGCCTGCGCCCTTGATCGCCTCGTTGAGTTTGGGCGCGACGCGACGATTCGTGCTGAAGGAGGGTGATGGGCGTCGGCCGCTGGGGCGCGATAACCCGCGCCATGTATTCAACTTGGCCGCAGGCGATTTGCTGTTGATGCACGGCGATAGCCAATGCCGTTATCGCCACGCCCTGCCGAAAACCGCCAAGCCAGTCGGGGCGCGGATCAATCTGACGTTTCGCCGCATCATCGTTGGATGCGGCGGTTGAAGCATGGCGGATGCAGCTCGATCAACGCGCCGTATGCATCGATTGCAACGTCCAGCCGCTGATTTCGTCGGTGACTTGCGACAGGGATTGCTCGAAGGCGTGCGCGACCTCGCCCAGTTCGACGCCGCGTGCCGGCGTGCTGGCGCGGAATACGCGATAAGCGGCGATCTGGTGACGGTCGTTGCGGATCAGGTTGGCGGAGACTTCGATCACCGCGTTGGGCCGCTCGCCGTGGGCGTACTCGGCATCGAAGCGGCGGATATCCAACGCCAAATCAAAATTGCCAGCGATGCTGCCGCCGCGTCGTGTTATGCCGGCCAGCTTGCCACTGTCTTGCAGGGTGCGCATGATCGCGTCCTGCAGCATGTCCGGCGCCGGTTGCGACCAGCTGGCGCCGCGATACACCTGTATCTCGCCCGGTTTGGGCCGTACCACGATGCGGCTACTGTCGGTCAGACGTTCGGCACCGGGGCGCTGGATCACCAGCTGTGCATCCACCTGCGGCCAACTCGGGTCGGGTGTATTGCTGATCTGCGGCGAATACAGGTTGATTTCGGATTTCTTCGGCACGATGCCGCAGGCAGCAATCAGCACCACGGCCGTGGCCAGCATCAATACGCGGGGGGCGATCATCTTCATTTCGGGCTGAACTCCTTGGGCTGCTCACGCGAGAGCAGATAGCCGGCGGGATTGTTTTCAAAGCGGTCGGTGACTTGGCGCAGGTCACGCATCAAGCCGCGCAGTTCGACCAAGGTCGGCGCCACTTGCTGCAGGCCGTCGCGGGTGAATTGGTTGATCGGTGCGCGGTTCTCGGCCACCAGCGCATTGGCGCTATTGCCGGCCGATTCCAGCGAGGCAATCGCTTTATCCAGTTTGTCCACCGTGGCCGGCAGGCGGGCCAGCACATCGCGATCCACTTTCTCGATCGCGCCATTGGCCGCGACCAAGGTTTTGCGCAGATCATCGCTGGCGGCGCTGGCGTTGACCAGCAGTGCACGAATCTCGCCGCGCTGGCTGCTGATCGCCTCGGTGGTGCTGCGCAGGTTTTCCAGGGTGTCGGAGATGCGCTCGATATTTTCCTCGCTGAGCGCCTTGTCCAGCCGGGCGACCAGCATGTTGGCCGTATCGGCGATGTTCTGCAGTGCGGAGGGCTCGGTCAGGATCGTAGGCACATCGTTGCGCTCATCTGGGCGCAGATCGGGCGAGCCGGGGCTGCCGCCGGTCAGCTGGATGAAGGGGCTACCGGCGACCCCGGATTGCGACATCTTGGCCCGGGTATCAACCTTGACCGGCGTATCGTTCTTCAGTTTCAGCAATGCCTGCACCCGGCGCGGGTCACGCGGATCGAGACTGAGCCGCTCCACCGTGCCGACCGAGATGCCGCTGTACTGCACGCTGCTGCCTTCGGACAGGCCGGTGACCGGCTCGTTGAAGATCACCTGATAGTGGTTCCAGCTGGCATCGGATGAGTATTTGGCCGCCCACAACGCGAAGGCGAGCAGAAAGACGGTCACCGCCAGGGTGAAGCTGCCGATCAGGACGTAATTGGCCTTGGTTTCCATCGTTCAACCCTCGATTGCGCGGCGCTCGCCGCTCGCGGCCACCTGTGCAGCACGTGCACGCGGGCCATGAAAATACGCTTGCACCCACGGATGATCGAAGTGCTCGATCTCGCCGAGTGGGGCATTGATGATTACCTTTTTATCGGCCAGCACCGCCACCCGGTCGCAGATCGTGTACAGCGTATCCAGATCGTGGGTGATCAGGAATACGGTCAGGCCAAGCGCCCTGCACAGGGTACGGATCAACTCGTCGAAGGCGGCGGCACCGATCGGGTCGAGGCCGGCGGTGGGCTCGTCCAGAAACAGCAGTGGCGGATCCAGCGCCAGCGCGCGGGCCAGGCCGGCACGTTTGCGCATGCCGCCGGATAATTGCGAAGGCAGTTTGTCCAGGGCGTTTGATGGCAGCCCGGATAGCCTGACCTTCAACAGCGCCAATTCATAGCGCAGATCGTGATCCAGATCGGGGTAGTGCTCCTTGATCGGCACCTCGACGTTTTCGCCGACGCTAAGCGATGAAAACAGCGCGCCATCTTGAAACAGCACGCCGGTCTGCCGCTCGATTGCCAGCCGGTCGGCCTCGCGCTCGGAGCGGGCATCGATGCCCATCACATCGATGCTGCCGGCGTTGGGCTGGCGCAGGCCGATGATGGTACGCATCAGTACCGATTTGCCGGTACCCGAGCCGCCAACCACGCCAAGGATTTCGCCGCGCCGCACGTCCAAATCCAAACCATCGTGCACGACTTGCTCGCCAAAGCGGTTGACCAGCCCGCGCACGCGGATGATCGCGTCGTCAGTTTTCTCGGTTGCCGGGGCGGTTGCCGTCTGCGTCATCTTCACAGCCCCATGTACATGAACCAGATCGCCGCGAAGGCATCCAGCACGATGACCAGCGAGATGGTCTGCACCACGCTGGAGGTGGTGCGCTCACCGACCGATTGCGCGGTGCCCTTGACCTGCATCCCTTCCAGGCAGCCGATCAGGCCGATCACCAGCGCGAATATCGGTGCCTTCGACATGCCGATCCAGAAATCGCCGATGCTGATGGTTTCCTGCATCCGCACCAGATACGCCTGCGGGGGGATATCGAGGCTAAGTGCGCCAACGGTCAGCCCGCCCAGCAGGCCCGCGACCATCGACAGAAAGGTCAGCAGCGGCAGCATCACCAGCAGCGCCAGCACGCGCGGGATTACCAACAGGTCGATCGGGTCAAGCCCCAGCGTGCGGATCGCATCGATCTCTTCGCGCGCGACCATCGCGCCGATTTGCGCGGTAAATGCCGAGGCGGTGCGGCCAGCCAGCAGGATCGCGCTCAGCAACACGCCAAACTCGCGCAGGAAGGCGATATTGACCAGATCAACGATCAAGATCGTTGCGCCAAAATCCTTCAGGATATTGGCACCCAGAAAGGCCAGCACCGCGCCGACCAGATAGGTCAAGAGCAGCACCAGCGGCACCGCATCCAGCCCGACCTGCTCCATGTGATGCACCACGCTGGTCACCCGTAACCGGCGCGGCTCGCGGATCACGCGCAGCATTTTGATCAGGCTCTCGCCAAAGAAACTCAGCAGTGCGGTGATTTTCTTGCCGTTGTCTGCCACCGCATAACCAAGACGGGCCAGCGCAGCCTGGAAGCCGAAATCACGCGATTGCACTGGGCGATCATGGCCGACATCGGCGATGGCATCGATCAACGGCAGGTGATCGGGGCGCAGGATGAATTGCTCGCGCTTCATGCCGCGGCTGATGCCGAAGCGCTCCATCTGCAGGACGCCGAGGGTATCCAATGCCGATACCGCGCTGACATCGATCTGGCGGATGGCGGGATCGGCTTTGCGCAGTACCGCGTCCGCAGCGCGCGAATGGGCAATCGTCCACGCGCCGGCCAAACGCAGAGTGCCGGTCTTCGGGTCAAACTCTGCCGTGGGGGAACTCGTTTGCGCCATGCTCACAGGAAGGGGGTTAATCACGACAGATGGTATCGACATTGGTGTCTACGTGTTTTTGACATCGGCCTGTCGCGCCAATTCAAACCTTCCGTGTCATTCTTTGTCGATGTCGAAACCGCAATTTTCCAGCGCGCCGTGGCGCGACCGCATCGCCTTCCTGACCGAACTGGCCGAGCGTTTGCACGCCTATGGCACTACCGCGCAGCGGCTGGAGGGCGCATTGCTGGGCGTGGCTGGCCGCCTGAATGTGAAATGCGAGCCGTGGGTCAACCCGACCGGGATGATCCTGACCTTTCGCAACCCCGATGACCCGGATGCCAATGACATCACCCGGGTAATCCGGATGCCACCGGGTGAGGTCGATTTGTCGCGCTTGAGCATGGCTGATCGCATTGCCGAGGATGTATTGGCCAGCCGTATTGGCATTGCCGAGGGGCTGGCGGCGCTGAAGCATCTGGATCGGCTGCCGACCGGGCGCTGGCGGCTGATGCAAACGCTTGCCTTCGGCCTGATTGCCGCTGGCGTGGCCTGCCTGTTGCGCCTGCCGTGGCTGGATGTGGCGACCGCGACGTTTGCCGGCCTGAGTATTGGCGTGCTGGATTATCTGGTCACCCGATTACCGGCCTTGCGCGAGTCAATGGAAGCAGTGGCCGCAGTGATGGCGGCGACCTTCGCGGTTCTGGTGGCCAGTTTCATCGGGCCGCTCAATCTCAATACCGTGATCATCTCGTCATTGATCGTGCTGGCACCTGGCATGGCGCTGACCAATGCGATCAATGAATTGACCAGCCAGCATCTGGTGGCCGGCACCGCGCGTTTTGCCGGGGCGATGACGACCATTCTGAAATTGACCATCGGCACCATGATCGCCCTGACCGTGGCCAGCATGGTCGGGTTGGAAACCAATGTGGAATACCATCGCCCGCAACCGCGTTGGGTCGAGGCGCTGGGCTTGTTGATCGCCTCGTATGCGTTTGCCGTGGTGTTTCGCGCCTGGCGTCGTGATTATCTGCTGGTAATGGCAGCCGCAGCGGCCGGCTATCTGATTTCGCGCTATGTCGGTATCTGGCTGGGCAATGTGGCGGGGGTGTTCATCAGCGCGCTGACGTTGACCATGGCGGGCAATCTCTACGCCCGCTGGCGCAACCGGCCGGGGGCATTGATCCGGGTGCCGGGCATCATCCTGCTGGTGCCGGGCAGTGCCAGCTTTCGTGGCCTGATGACCTTGATGCAGCAGCAGGACATGAGTGCCGGCCAAGCTGCATTGCTGGCGGTGCTCAATATCCTGCTGGCCTTGATTGGTTGTCACCGCCGCGCGGCAATCTGTAAGCCACAAAAAAGCGCCGGACATGCCGGCGCTTTTCGTTTTGCTGCAATTACAGCGGCTTGCTGATCAGGAACTCGTCCAGATTGCGGCCCTGATCGACATAGGCAGCCAACCAGCGTGGACGCTTGCCGCGGCCGCTCCAAGTCTGGCCGCCATTGGCCGGATCGGCATACTTCGGCTCGACCCGCGAAACTTTCTTGGCCGCCTTGCGCGGACGGCCCGGTGCGGCTGCCTTGCTTTTCGCCGCGCCAAACAACTCCTCGAAGGTATAGCCGGAGCCGCGCACGATCTTGTTGACCGCGCCGCGCACCTGGTTGATCGGCTTGCGCTTGGCCAGCACACGCTTGCGCTTCTGCGCTTCCTTGATCAGGTCGGCCAGTTCTTTGTTGTTGAGATTGTTGATATCCATCTTTTGTGCACTCCGGATATTGAGATAATGTCCGGCGAGTGCCGGCCGACCCATCATAATGAGCCGGCTTCCATTATGCAATTTGTTCTGGATGGATTATCTGAATTCCATTCAGCAAGTCAGTCGCGCCATCAGGCTGGCATGGTCGAGCGTTTCCGCCTCGCTGGCCGAGCGTTCGCGATACTCAAATGTGCCGGCAGCCAGACCGCGCTCGGATACCACCACCCGATGCGGAATGCCGATCAACTCGATATCGGCAAACATCGCGCCAGGGCGCAAACCGCGATCATCCAGCACGGTGTCGATGCCAGCATCGTTTAATTCGCGATACAGGCTTTCCGCGGCGGCGGCGACATCGGGGTTGTTTTTCGGATTGATCACGCATACCGCCGCCTGCCACGGTGCCATCGCCTGCGGCCAGCGGATGCCGGCATCGTCGTGGTTCTGCTCGATTGCGGCGGCCACGATGCGCGAAATACCGATGCCATAGCAGCCCATCAACGGGTTGACCGGTTTGCCATGGGCATCAAGCACGGCGCATTGCATCGCCTCGGAGTATTTGTTGCCCAATGCAAATACATGGCCAACCTCAATGCCGCGCGCGATGTTGAGTGTGCCCTTGCCATCCGGTGAGGGGTCGCCGGCGACGATATTGCGGATATCGGCGGTTTCGGCCTCGGGCAAATCGCGGCCCCAATTGACACCGGCCAGGTGATAACCATCCTGATTGGCGCCGACCACAAAATCAGCCATCGCCGCGACACTGCGGTCGGCAATCACCCGGATCGCTTGTGCGCTTTGCAAGGGCCCGAGAAAGCCCGGCGATGCGCCAAGGTGCTGGCGGATTTCGTCCTCATTGGCCAGACGATAATCGGCCATGCCGGCGAGCTTGGCCAGTTTGATTTCATTGACGGCATGATCGCCGCGCACCAGTGCCAGCACGAATTGATCCACGCCCTCGGCATCATGGCCGATCAGCGCCACCGATTTCACCGTGCGTGCAAGGGCGATGCCAAGCAATTCGGCGACGTCTTCGCAGGTTTTCTGGGTGGGCGTTTCCACCTTGCGCAGCGCCTCGCTGGCGGCTGGGCGCGCACCCGGGGAGACGGCTTCGGCCAATTCCAGATTGGCGGCATAATCGGATTGATCCGAAAACGCGATCGCGTCTTCGCCGGAATCGGCCAGCACTTGGAACTCGTGCGAGGCCGAGCCACCAATCGCGCCGGTATCGGCGTAGACCGCGCGGAAGGTCAGGCCAAGCCGCTGGAAAATACGCGAGTAGGTGTCATACATATTGCGGTATTCGGCCTGCAGCGATGCCTCGTCGAGATGGAAGGAATAGGCATCCTTCATCAAGAATTCGCGCGCACGCATCACGCCGAAACGCGGGCGGATTTCATCGCGGAATTTGGTCTGGATTTGGTAAAAGTTGACCGGCAACTGCTTGTAGCTCGATAGCTCGTTGCGGGCGAAATCGGTGACGACCTCTTCGGCGGTGGGCGCATAGCAATAATCGGCCTCCTTGCGGTCGCTGATTTTCAACAACTGGCCGCCGAATTTCTCCCAGCGCCCGGTTTCCTCCCATAATTCACGCGGCTGCACGGTCGGCATCAGGATTTCCTGCGCGCCGGCGCGGTTCATTTCATCGCGTACCACCGCCTCCACCTTGCGCATCACGCGCAGCCCCAACGGCGACCATGTATACAGGCCGGCGGCAAGCTTGCGGATCATGCCGGCCTTCAACATCAGCTTGTGGCTGATGATTTCGGCATCGGCAGGGGATTCTTTTTCAGTGCGGAGATGGAACTGCGACAGGCGCATGCAGGGCTACTCGAAAGCGAACAATCCTGCATTTTGCCACGCCCGACGGGCGCGGGTGAGGCATCAGTTATCGGATTTGCAGTTGGTTTCCAGCACGGTTTCGGCCAGCTTGATCTGCGCGGCGCGTTGTTCATCGCTCAGCATGCGTGGCGTGCCATCGCCGTCATTCATTTGCACCGGGCCACCGGCGCGCAGTACGCCAAGATTGGCGCGGGCCTGTTTGCATTGCGCGGATTCGGCCTTGGATTCGGTAGGCGCGCTTGGCTGGGCGCTCGGCTGCGCGCCGACGCCACGTACCTGATAGTTGCCGGATTTCGGTGGCGTGCTGGAATAATGGGTGCGGCCTTGCGCATCCTTCCACTGGTAAACCTGTTGCGCGGCGGCGTTCGAGGACTGCACGAGCGCGGTGCCGGCAATCATCAGCAGGCTGGAGCAACAGGCAGTGCGGAGCATGGGCGAAAACAGCATGGCGATCACCAGATCAGGGCAGGCAAGCCCTCATTGCACCATCGACCCCCAGCCAGCGCAAGCGCGTTGGGCGGTTTGATGGGTGAAAGCCGCCTGCCAAGCGACTAAACTGCGACGATGTCCACTGAATTGCCCAACGAGCCCCGGCGTCCATCGCGTGCGGTGTATCTGCTGCCCAACCTGTTCACTACGGGCGGGCTGTTTGCCGGCTTCTACGCGATCATCGCCGCCAGCCAGGAAAAGTTCGCCTATGCCTGCGTGGCGATTTTCATCGCCGCATTGCTGGATGGTCTGGATGGCCGAATCGCGCGGCTGACCAATACCCAGAGCGAGTTTGGCGTGCAGTACGACTCGCTGGCCGATCTGGTCAGCTTTGGCATGGCGCCGGCTTTGTTGATGTACCACTGGGCGATGCAGCATATGTATCTGGATGGCGCGACGGTCGGGCGCTTGGGTTGGCTGGCGGCGTTTCTGTATGCCGCCTGCGCGGCGCTGCGGCTAGCGCGCTTCAACAGCCAGGTCAGCGTGGTCGATAAACGTTGGTTTGTCGGCTTGGCCAGCCCAGCGGCGGCGGCGGTGATGGCGAGCTTCGTCTGGACGCTGCACGATTACGACATCATCGGCCGCAACCTGCGCTATGCCGCGCTTGCCGTCACCGTGCTGACCGCGCTGTTGATGGTCAGCAATATCCGCTACACCAGTTTCAAGGGCCGCAAGGCCGGCCCGCAAAACGAGCGCGTGCCGTTCTTTGTGTTGCTGCTGGTGGTGGCGGCGCTGATTGCCTTGGCGTTGTACCCGCCGCAAACCTTGCTGGTGGTGTTTGTCGGCTATACGCTTTCCGGGCCGGTGGCGGCCGTGCTGCGTTATCGCAAGGGGCCGGAATCGGCATGAGTTGGGATGCGTTGCAGCGCGAGGTCTTGGCTGAGCTGGGCCACGAGCTGCTGCGCCCGCATGTGCCCGGCAGCGAGCCGTTGCCGCCGCCCGATGCCGATGTCGTGCGCCTGCTGGCCAAGGCGCTCGGTATCGAAGAGGCGGTCTTGCTTGATGCCGGCATCGTCCTGCCCGCGCGCGAGCGTTTGCGCGAAGCGGCGGTGAAGCGCGCACTTTGGCCCAGCCTGCGGCCGTTGCGAGCGATGCGATGAACGCGCAGGCCAAGCCGCAGCCGCCGATGTTGCGACGGATGAACGAGCGTGATCTGGAGCGGGTGATGCAGATCGAATTGCGCGCCTATCCGTGGCCGTGGACGTTGGGCAATTTCCGCGATTGCCTGCGCGCCGATTACCCGATGTGGGTGCTGGATGATGAGCGCGAGGGCATCGTCGCCTACGCGGTGCTGAGTGCACAGGCCGGCGAGGCGCATCTGCTCAATATCTGCGTTGACCCGGCGCTGCAATCACGCGGCCTTGGCCGCCGCCTGCTGCGTGCGATGGGCAAGATTGCGCGCCAACACGCGGCCGAGCGTTTGTTTCTGGAAGTGCGCCCTTCCAACCCGCGTGCGCTGGCCCTGTATCACGATGAGGGCTTCAACGAAATCGGCCGCCGCCCGCGCTATTACCCGGCCGCCAATGGCGGCCGCGAGGATGCCATCGTGATGGCGATGGAGTTGTTGGATTAGCCGCGCGCGTGCCGGGTGATTGGCGGGGTGTTGATGTTTGTCGCGGGCATGGCCCGCTCCTACAACTCTGTTCTGCAGGAGCGGGCCATGCTCGCGATTGCGAACGACAGGCCGCGGAGGTCAGGCGACAAATCAGCCCAGCCGTGCGCGTTGGGCGGCCAATGCCTCGTGTTGCGCGCCCCATTCGCTGAGGCGGTTGCGTTCTTGTTCGACCACCGCCTGCGGTGCGTTGGCGACAAAGGTTTCGCTGGCCAGTTTGCCCTTGGCTTTGGCCAGCTCACCAGCGACGCGCTTGAGTTCCTTGTCCAGCCGCGCACGCTCGGCATCCAGATCGACTAAACCATCCAGCGGCACGAACAGATCCAGCGTGCCGACGCGGGCGGTGGCCGCGGCTGGCGGCTCGCCGTCGATCGATTCGATCTTGTCGAGGCGGGCGAGGAAACGCAGCGCGGCATCGAAGCGGGCGAGGCGGGCGGCTTCGCTTGCATTGCCGCCGCGTGCCAAGAGTGCGACTTGCTTGCCGGGCGATACGCCCAGCTCGCTGCGGATGCGGCGCAGCGCCGAGACCATCGCCTTCAACCATTCGATATCGGCATCGGCCTCGCGGTAGGCGCTGGCATCGAGCTCACCGGCCTCGGGGTAGGCGCGCAGCATCAGGGTGTCGCCGGTGATGCCCAGCTTGGGCGCGACGTGCTGCCAGAGTTCCTCGCTGACAAACGGAATCAACGGATGCAGCAGGGCCAGCAGGCGCTCCAGCACGTAAAGCAGGGTGTGGCGGGTGGAATCGGCGGCGGCTTGGTCGTCGCCCTGCAAGGCCGGCTTGGCCAGCTCGACAAACCAATCGCAGAACTGGTTCCAAGCAAATTCGTACAGGCTTTGCGCCAACAGATCGAAGCGATACGCGGCGAAATGCTCGCGGGCTTCGGCGGCGGTCTTGTCCAGTTGCGAGAGGATCCATTTCTCGGCATCGGTGCGCGGGGTGGGAGCACCGCTGGCACTGAAGCCTTCGCTGTTCATCAGCACGAAGCGGGTCGCGTTCCACAGCTTGTTGCAGAAATTCTTGTAGCCCTCGGCGCGCGCCAGATCAAACTTGATATCGCGGCCGGGGCCGGCCAGCGCGGTCATGGTGAAGCGCAGCGCATCGGCACCGTGGGCGGCGATGCCCTCGGGGAACTCCTTGCGGGTGGCCTTCTCGATCTTCGGCGCGTCTTCCGGCTTCATCAGGCCGCTGGTGCGCTTGGCGATGAGCGCATCGATGCTGATGCCATCGATGATGTCGATCGGGTCAAGCACATTGCCTTTCGATTTCGCCATCTTCTGGCCACGGCTGTCGCGCACCAAGCCGGTGATATAGACATCGTTGAACGGCACGCGGCCCACCAACTGGTCGGTCATCATGATCATCCGCGCCACCCAGAAGAAGATGATGTCGAAGCCGGTGACCAGCACATTGCTGGGCAGATGCGCATCGAAGCCGCGCTCGGCCATCAGCTGCGGGTTGGGCCAGCCTTGGGTCGAGAACGGGAACATCGCCGAGGAGAACCACGTTTCCAGCACGTCCGGGTCTTGGCGCAGGGCGATATCGCCAAGGCCGTTTTGCTCGCGCACCTCGGCCTCGCTGCGGCCGACATAAATCGTGCCCGCGTCATCGAACCACGCCGGGATGCGATGGCCCCACCAAAGCTGGCGGCTGATCGTCCAATCCTGGATGTTTTCCAGCCAGTGGCGATAGGTGTTGAACCAGTTGGCCGGGACAAATTTCACTTCACCGGGCTTGCCATCGGCCCCTTGTACCAGCTCAAGCCCGCGCTTGGCCAAGTCATCCATCTTGACGAACCATTGGTCGGTCAGGAAGGGCTCGATCACTTGGCCGCTGCGGTCGCCGAATGGCTGCATGATCGGCTTGGCATCGACCACCGGGTTGCCCTCGGCATCGGTGACGGCAAGGCCTTCGGCGGTGATCGCCTCGATCACCCGCGTGCGCGCTTCATAACGATCCAGCCCGCGCAGTTCTTCCGGCACCAGATTGACGGCGGCCACATCGCCCACATCCTCGCCGCGTGCGGCGCGGATGGCGATGGCGGCGCTGTCTTGATACGACAGGCCATCGCTGCGCATCGCGGCGCTTGCATCCATCAAGGCGTACAGCGGGATGCCGTGGCGTTTGGCTACCTGATAATCGTTGAAGTCGTGCGCGCCGGTGATCTTGACCGCGCCCGAGCCAAAACCCGGGTCTGGATATTCATCGGCGATGATCGGGATAAGCCGGCGCTGCGCCTTCGGGCCAACCGGGATTTCGCACAGCTTGCCGACGATCGCCGCGTAGCGCGCGTCATCGGGATGCACCGCCACCGCGCCATCGCCCAGCATGGTTTCCGGGCGCGTGGTGGCAATCGAAATATAGTCGCGGGTTTCGCGCAACGTCACGTTGCCATCGGCATCGCGCTCGATGTATTCGTAGGTTTCGCCGCCGGCCAGCGGGTATTTGAAATGCC
>JAUNTK010000064.1 GCA_030538735.1 Pseudomonadota bacterium | reverse complement strand
CATTACCGCATCGCCGCCGCCCCCGCCAACACCATCGACAGCACCGGTGCCGGCGATGCCTTCAATGGCGCGCTATGCGCCAGTTGGGCGCGCCAGCCCGAGGGGGCGTTTGCCGACCACCTGCGCTTTGCCGCCCACTACGCCGCCCGCGCCACCGAACACATCGGCGCAGCACTGTCGATGCCACTGATCAAGCTGGATTGAGTGCATTTGTCTTGCCTCAAACGGCGCGCCTTGCAAGTGCCTTACACTCGGCAAGCCATCGGCATCACCGCGATGGCATCCCCCCCCTATTTTCTTGATGCGGAGCAGACGGATGGCAGGCAAGTTTGAAATCACGAAGCGCAAGAATGGCGAGTTTCAATTCAACCTCAAGGCCGGCAACGGCCAGGTCATCCTGACCAGTGAGGGTTATCAACAAATGGCCGGCTGTGCCAATGGCATCGAATCGGTGCGCAAACATGCCGCCAACGACAAGTTCTTCGAGCGCAAAACCGCGAAGGATGGCAGCCCGTATTTCACCTTGAATGCCAGCAATGGCCAGGTGATTGGCAAGAGCGAAATGTACAAATCCAAGGCGTCTTGCGATAACGGCATCGCCTCGGTGATGAACAATGCGCCCGCTGCCAAAGTGGTGGACAAGAGCGCGATCTGATCAGCGCCCGCGCCCGATCAACGCCGGCCCCGTGCCGGCGTTTTCGCCTGTGTTGCACCTTGCCGTGATGCGATAATCCGCGCCATGCAGATCGGCCCGCACCAGATTGAACCGCGCGTCGTGTTGGCACCGATGGCTGGCGTCACCGACAAACCATTTCGGCAACTATGCAAGCGCATGGGGGTGGGTTTGGCGGTGAGCGAGATGACGATCAGCGACCCGCGCTTTTGGAATACCGCCAAATCGCGCCACCGCATGGATCACGATGGCGAACCGGCCCCGATCAGCGTGCAGATCGCCGGCACCGACCCGGCCTTGCTGGCCGATGCCGCGCGCTACAACGTCGATCACGGCGCGCAGATTATCGATATCAATATGGGCTGCCCAGCCAAGAAAGTCTGCAATGTCTGGGCGGGCTCGGCCTTGATGCGCGATGAGGCATTGGTCGGCCGCATTCTCGATGCGGTGGTTGCGGCGGCGGATGTGCCGGTCACACTCAAGATCCGCACCGGCTGGGATGCCGATAACCGCAACGCCCATGCCATCGCCCGGGTTGCCGAGGCCGCCGGCATCGCCGCATTGACCGTGCATGGCCGCACCCGCGATCAGCACTACACCGGCAACGCCGAGCACGAGACCGTGGCCGCGATCAAGGCGGCGGTATCGATCCCGCTGATCGCCAATGGCGATATCGATTCACCGCAGAAGGCGCTGGCCGTTTTGCAGCACACCGGCTGCGATGCGGTGATGATCGGCCGTGCCGCGCAGGGAAGGCCGTGGATTTTCCGCGAGATCGCCCATTTTTTGGCCACAGGCGAACACCTGCCCGCGCCCGAGTTGGATGAAGTACGCGATGTGCTGCTGGGCCATCTCGATGCCCTGCACGATTTTTACGGCGAAGAAATGGGCGTGCGCATCGCCCGCAAACATCTGGGCTGGTACGCGAAAGACCGGCCGGAAAACGCTGCGTTTCGTGCAGTGGTCAACCGCGCCGCCGATGCCCGCAGCCAACGCGAGCTGACCCGCGATTATTTCGATGCGCTGATCGCCGGGGTATCGCTAGCGGCGTGAACTCGCAGCCTCACGCCTACTGTTCTTGCGGCTGCCAGATCCGATCCCACAAGCGCCCCAGTTGCGCGGTGCGCGGGCGCGCTTCGGGCAGGCGCACTTGCTCGCTGATCGGCAATGGCTGCCAACGGCCCATCGCATCGCGCTGGGCGACGGCGAAGTTGAAGAAGTAATCCGGCTCGCTGCCCATGCGCAGGTCGCTCAGCACCAACCGCTCATCGATCACCCGCGCACGCTGGAAGCCGCGATTGAACCATGTCATCCGCGCCACTCGCGGCAACGCACGCACCTCATGCAGTGAGGCGACATCCGAGGCATAGGCGTTGAACTTGATCGGGCCGCGATCGGCGATGATCGAGCGTTCGCCCTCGACATGGCCTTCGGGCGTCATCGCCACCACCCGCCACAACACGGTGTTGAACGGCGTCGGCACCGAGAAATACGGCGCATCGGCCAAGCCCATCGCCGCCAGCGAGCGTTCGGCTTCGCGTTCGACCAGCGTTTTCGCAATCAGCGACCAGCCGAGATAGGCACTGCTGATCGCCAAGCCGGCCAGCAGTGCCTGTTGCGCGCGCGGCTTCCAGCGCCAGAACCACGCCGCGATACAGGCGATCAATAACCAGATGGTATACAGCGGGTCGGCGATAAACATGCTCGACCACATGCTGGGCGGTGACGACAACGGCCACCACAGCTGGGTGCCGTAAACGGTAAACGCATCGAGCAACGGGTGGGTCATCAACACCAGAAAAATCGCCCACCACCAGCGCCGGGGCGATTCACTGACGCGGCCGCCTTGGCGCTTGAAAAATGTCCAGATCAGCCACGCAACAAAGGGCAGCACCAAGAGCGAATGCGAAGGCCCGCGATGCCACGTCATGCGCAGGATGGGGTCGTCGATCAGCAGGGCCAACGGCAAGGAATCGAGATCCGGCAAGGTGCCAAGCGCGGCCCCGGCAAGCAAGGCGGCACGCCGATGCCGCGCCGGTGCGATGGCGGCGGCTAGCGCGCCACCCAGAACGATTTGGGTCAGGGAATCCATGCGGTATTTATAACCGAAGCCCATCGCGCCACGCCGCGCGCAGCAACCCACACGCACACACTCAGGCCGCCTGCGCCACGTTATCGTCATGCACCAAGCGCAAACGCGGCGCGACCGAGCGCAGGGTTTCGCCATGGTGATCGAGCAGACGCAAGGTGCCATTGCGGTCTTCGGCCAATGCGGTCAGGGTTTCCACCCAGTCGCCATCATTGGCGTAGATCAGGCCATCGCGCTCGATCAGCGCGGCGCGATGGATATGCCCACAGATGATGCCATCCAGCCCGCGCCGCTTGGCATCGTCCAGGCCGGCCTGCACGAAGCGTTCGATGTAGCGTTCTGCGGCGCTGCTTTGGCGCTTCAAAAATTCCGACAGCGACCAATAGCGCAGGCCCAGCTTGCGGCGGATGTTATTGATGCGCTGGTTCCAGGTCAGGATGCGGTAATACAGCCAGTCGCCGAATTTTTCCTGGATGCTGCCGAAGTGGGTGATGTTGTCGTAATCATCGCCGTGCACCACCAGCAGGCGGCGGCCATCGGCAGTGCGATGGATAGCGCGGCGGCGCACTTGCATCGCCGGCAGCATCAGGCCGCAAAACTTGCGCGCCGGGCGGTCGTGGTTACCCGGCACATAGATGATCTCGGTACCGGCGCGGCGCAATGCATGCAGGGCTTCCACCACCCGGTTGTGCTCGGCCCGCCAATGCGCGCGGCGTTGCGCCATCCACCACAGGTCGATGATGTCGCCGACCAAATACAGTTTTTCGCAGCGCAGCCGGCCTAGAAAATCGGCCAACTCTGCGGCATGGCAATGGCGCGAGCCCAGATGCACATCAGAGATAAACACGCTGCGTAGCACTTCAGCACCCACCCCGTTTGCGGATTTCATTGCGTCACCTCGCGCTGGCCGATGTAGCGGAGCCGCTTCTTCTCGCGCATCGCGGCTAGATCGACTTCGATCAGGCCATCAATCGCATCGTTGAAATCGGGATCGACACCGAAGGCCAGAAAGCGCACACCGCCCGGCTCGCACAATTCGGTGTATTGCTTGTACAGCGTGGGCACGCTGCTGCCCAGCGCATCCAGATTTTGCTTGAGCACGCGGAAGGCGGTATCGGCATCCAGCCCATCAAAATCCGGTGGCGCACTGAAATAAGCGAATGGCCGCAGCGACCGCGCCAGCCCGCTGTCACAGCCATGAAAGCGCGAGTAATAGCCGACCAAGGCATCGCGCGCGGCGGTGGGCAACGCGGCACTGATCGACACCGGCCCAAACAAATAGCGGATGCCGGGCTGCGCACGCAAATAGGCACCGATGCCCTGCCACAGATAATCCAGACTGCGGCTGTTCCAGTAATCGGGCGCGACAAAACTGCGGCCCAGCTCCATCCCAGCCGCGATGCGCGGTACCGCCGCCTCGTCGTAATGGAATAGCGATGCCGTGTAGAGGCCGCTCAAGCCTTTTTCGGCCAGCACCCGCGCACCACGCGCCACCCGATACGCACCGGCGATGCGGCGGGCATCGCCATCCCACAGCACGATGTGCTCGTACCACGCATCGTAACGATCAAGATCACGCCGCTTGCCAGTGCCCTCGCCCACCTTGCGGAAGGTCAGCTCACGCAGGCGGCCGATTTCGCGCAGCAAAGGCGAATCCAGTGCCAACTGGCCCACTCGGATTTGCTTGCCATCGCTGGTTTGCCCCAGCAATTTCAGTTGCGCGATACCGGCTTCGACCAAGGCCGCTGGCTCGGCGGCGGCAACCGGTTCTTGCGTATCGATTGGCGGCAATGGACGGCGGCCAAGCCGATACAGTGCGGCGCGCATCTCGCGCAGGATGTCACGGGGCTCGGCAGCGGCGGCAAGCGGGGCAGCCTCGCCGATATTGAGCACGATGCGCTGACCACGCCGGGCATACATCTCGCGCGCCAGCAAGGCGGTGCCCGCCGGCTTGAACATCGCCGACGCCCCATAAAACAGGGCCGAATTGCGCGCTTGGACGTGGATCGGCAATACCGGCGCGTGACATCGACGGGCAAACCGGATGAAACCAGCACGCCAGCGGCCATCGCGCACGCCTTGCGGGGAAAGCCGCGAAACCTCACCGGCCGGGAATACGATTACACATTCTTCGCGATTCAATGCAGCCTCGATCGCACGCACCGAATCGGCACTGACCTTGCCGCCAAACACCCGCACCGGCAGCAGCAGATTGGATAAGCCTTCAACTGCCAGCAAAAAATCATTGGCGACGATCCGCACATCCTTGCGCACCCGCCCCACCGCATCGAGCAGGGCAAACGCATCCAACGCCCCAGAGGGGTGATTGGCGACGATCAACAGCCGCCCGCTGGCCGGGATGCGCGCCAAGCCGGCTTGATCCACCGCGTAGCGCGCATCAAGATGATCGAGCCCGGCGCGGACAAAATCGAAATCACGCTGACCGGCGTTATCACGCAGAAATTGCGCGATGCGATCCAGCCTTGACCAACGTTCGACCCCGCGCAGTAACGGGCGCGAAATCCGCGCGCGGTGGCCGCGAAACCAGTGTGGGAAGCGCTGGGTGAGGCGTGCTTCTAGCTCGATCATGGGCACACGATGCGCGGCGGGATCAGCAACAGAATGCGACGGCCCCGCTGCACTTCGGTTGCAATCCAATGGCAGCCCGATGACACGCGCCGCGCTGACGACGGCAACACAGACTTAACAAGCTTCAGGCAAACTCGGGCTGCCCGTGCACAGGCGGGCCGGCGCGTGTATCATTCGCGCCATCTTTTCATCCGAATAAAGGGATATTAGCCGATGTCCAGCTATCTGTTTACCTCCGAATCGGTCTCTGAAGGCCATCCGGACAAGATTGCCGACCAAGTCTCCGATGCCGTGCTCGATGCCATCCTGACCCAAGACAAGCGCGCCCGCGTCGCCTGCGAAACGCTGGTCAAGACCGGTGCCGCCATCGTTGCCGGCGAGGTGACCACCGAGGCATGGGTGGATATCGAAGGCTTGGCGCGCAAGGTCATCAACGATATCGGCTATGACAATTCCGATGTCGGCTTCGACGGTCACACCTGCGCCATCATCAATATGCTGGGCAAGCAATCGCCGGATATCGCCGCCGGTGTCGATGGCACCGAGAAGAAAGCCAAGAAGCCCGAAGAAATGGGCGCGGGTGATCAAGGCCTGATGTTTGGCTACGCCTGCAACGAAGCGCCGGAATACATGCCGGCGCCGATCTATTACAGCCATCGTTTGGTTGAGCAACAAGCCAAGCTGCGCAAGAACGGCAAGCTGAAATGGCTGCGCCCGGACGCCAAGAGCCAAGTCACCCTGCGCTACAACGATGACGGCCACACCATCGAAGGGCTTGATGCCGTGGTGCTCTCCACCCAGCACGACCCTGGCATCAAGCAGAAGGATTTGATCGAGGCGGTGCGCGAAGAAATCATCAAGCCGGTGCTGCCGAAGAAGTGGTTTGAGAAGCTGGCCAAGAACAAGATCCACATCAACCCGACCGGCATCTTCGTGATCGGCGGCCCGGTGGGTGATTGTGGCCTGACCGGGCGCAAGATCATCGTTGATACCTACGGCGGCATGGCGCGTCACGGTGGCGGCGCGTTCTCGGGCAAGGATCCTTCCAAGGTGGATCGCTCGGCCGCGTATGCCGCGCGCTATGTGGCGAAGAACATCGTCGCCGCCGGCTTGGCCGACAAATGCGAAGTGCAGGTGAGCTACGCGATCGGCGTGGCCGAGCCGACTTCGATCTCGGTCACCACCTTTGGTACCGGCAAGATCCCGGATGAGCAGATCGAAAAGCTGATCCGCGCCAACTTCGACCTGCGCCCCTACGGCATCATCAAGATGCTTGACCTGATCCACCCGATCTACCAGCAGACCGCCGCCTACGGCCACTTTGGCCGCAAGCCGAAGGAACTCAGCTACACCGACGGCACCGGCAAAAAGCAGAAGGCCACCGCGTTTAGCTGGGAAAAGACCGACAAAGCCGAGGAACTGCGCAAGCAGGCCAAGCGCTGAGGGTTACCGCCTGATCCACCCTATGAAAAACCCGCCAGAAGGCGGGTTTTTCGTTTTCTGGCCTCGCTGCGTCAGCGCGCAATCGCTAGCCTGGTGATCAGGGCTCGCTGATGCGGGTGAGCGGATACAAGCGCGGCCGCAGCCACCCGGCAAATTCATCCTCTGACCAGCTTCCTTCGGCCAGTTGCAACATCGCCAGGTACTTGTCTTCCTGCTCCGCTTGCAGACGCATCCCGTTCAATTGCAGAAACACGCGATAGCAGACATGTG
This sequence comes from Pseudomonadota bacterium, assembly GCA_030538735.1. Lineage (GTDB taxonomy): Bacteria > Pseudomonadota > Gammaproteobacteria > Xanthomonadales > Xanthomonadaceae > Solilutibacter. The sequence goes on along the minus strand of JAUNTK010000064.1, from coordinate 9,311 downwards.
CGGTGCGCTTGTTGCCGTCCAGAAACGGATGGTTGCGGGCGATGTCGAACGCCAAGCTTGCGGCCAGCGCGGCGAGATCCGGTGGCGGCTCGCCATACGCATCGAGTTGTTGTGGCTTAGCCAAGGCCGAATCCAGCAGCCCTTCATCGCGGATGCCGACGATACCGCCATGCTCGCCTAGCTGGCGCTCATGGATAGCCTGCGCCAACGCCCGATCAATCCAGACAAGCACGGCGGCCTACTGCGCCAACTTGCGCAGCACATCGCGGTCTTCGCGCATGATCTGCTCGGCCACGCGCATCTTCGCGGCAAACGCCGGGTCGTAATTGACCAAGCGGATGCCGTCGGGCATTTCCAGCGCGTGCAGCTCATCGCCCTTTTGCAGATGCAGCCGGGCCAGCAGCTCTTTGGGCAGGATGACGCCAGCGGAATTGCCGACCGTGGTGATTTTCAACTTCATGGTAGTGCTCCCGGCGGATGGATTGCGCCAGGAGCAAGATTATAACGGATGTTATCCCGAGTCAATTCGTGGGCTCAGGCCGTGAACAGCCTCAGAAGCGCACCCGCGCCGCTTCAGTGCAACGCGGGTGGCGTGCATGGCCTACTCGGTCGCATCCTTTGGCCGCTTCACATGCTGGTCCAGCCAATCGTTGGTCTCGGCCATCATCGTGTAGATCGATTCACGGGCGCGGTAGCCATGCGATTCCTTCGGCAGCATCACCAGCTTCACATTGCCGCCAAGGCCGCGCACGGCTTGGTACATGCGCTCGCTTTGCATCGGGAAGGTGCCGGAGTTGTTGTCCTCATCGCCGTGGATCAACAACAGCGCATCCTTGATTTTGTCGGCATGGTTGAACGGCGACATCGCGGCATAGGTATCGGCGGCCTGCCAGAAGTTGCGTTCTTCCGCCTGGAACCCGAACGGGGTGAGGGTGCGGTTGTAGGCACCGCTGCGGGCGATACCGGCGCGGAACAGATTGGTATGCGCCAGCAGGTTGGCGGTCATGAAGGCACCGTAGGAATGGCCACCCACGGCGATGCGCCCTGGGTCGGCAACCCCACGACGCACCACTTCATCCACCGCGGCCTGTGCATTGGCGCGCAGTTGTTCGACGTAGCTATCGTTGGGCTCGGCGCTGCCTTCGCCGATGATCGGCATGGTCGGGTTATCCAGTACCGCGTAGCCGGTGGCCAGATACGGCAACGGGCCCCAAAAGCTGATGTTGTTGAAGCGATACGGCGAGCCCGTGACTTGGCTAGCGGCAGCGGCCGATTTGAACTCGCCCGGATAGGCCCACATCAACAGCGGCAACTGGCCATCGCGCTTGGCATCGTAACCCGGCGGCAGATACAGGGTGCCGGTCAGTTCCACACCGTCGGCGCGCGTGTAGCGGATCAATTCTTTCTGTACATCACGCAGCTGTGGGGTGGGATGCGGGAAGCGGGTCAGCGCGCGGCCATCGTTGTCTACGGCCAGATCGCGCAGCCAGAAATTGGGGCGCTCGCCCGGTGATTCGCGGCTGGTGATCAGGCGCTTGCCCTCGCCATCCAACATCGCCACCGGGCGCTCGTAACGCTCGCCGCTGGAATGGAACAGGCGCGTGGTCTTGCCATCGGAGAGCGCCTGCCGATCAAGAAACGGGCGATCGCCCTCGGCCGATGCACCATCGCCGATGCGGTAAATCGCGCCACCATCGGGCGTGGTCAACAGCACCCATTGCGCACGCGGCCCTTGGGTCAGCACCGGGCTGCCCTTGTCGGCATAGCGATCTTCCCGGCTGCCTTGCTCAAACAGTACTGGCACGCTGTGTGGCGCATCCGGGCTGACCCGCCATGTCTTGAACTGGCGGTTACGCCACCAGTATTCGCTCAACAGCGCCAAATCGCCCCGGCCCCATTGGGTACCGGAATAACGCATCGACAGCTTGGCCAATTCGGCCGGTTTGGCAGTAAACGGGGCTGCCTGCATGTAGACGATATCGCGCACAGCGGCTTCGCGGGCCGGGTCGCCACCATCCTGCGCCTCGGCCCAGACCAACGTTGCCGGGGCATCGTTACGCCACTCGATGCGGCGCACGCCAGTCGGCACCGCATCGTTGCCGGTCGGCAAGCCTTCCACCAGCGGCAGATTGGCGACGGTATGGATCAGCTTGCCGCCGATATCGCGTACCTCGATGCTGCGCGGGAAGAACGACATCGGCACCAGATACGAGAACGGGCGGGTGATGCGTTGGCTCAGGATATGGCGGCCATCGGGCGAGATCGCGAGGCTGGTGTACAGCTCGGGCGTGGCGATGCGGGCAATCTTGCCATCCACCCCAACGATGGCCGGCTGCACCCGCAACAGGTATTCAAACGTGCGCGCATCGGCCTCGTTTTTCAGCAGATCCTGATAGGTGCGCACGGTGGTGACGCGGCCCGTACTGCCGGCCTGCTGCACATTCGGGCCCGTCGGGATGCCGGCATCGGCCGGCATCGCCCCGGCATTGGCCGGCCGCAGCGTGACCAACAGCGCGCGGCTATCCGGCGTCCACTCGAATGCCCGGCCGGTGATGGTATTGAGATCGCGGCTCAACAGGCGGGCGCGACGGGCAGCCACATCAATCACCCACAACGCATTGGTCCCGGATGCTGGCTCGACCTGATTGAAGGCGAGGTATTTCTGATCCGGCGACCAACCCATGCCGGCAATCGACAACGGCTGCGGCAACCCGTCGATGCGGATTACCTTGCCGGTCTCCACCTCTTGCAGCCACACGTCATTGCCGAAGCTGAAATTGCTGCGGGCAAACACGCGCGGGTGGATGCGGATGCCGGCGAGTTTTTCTTCCGGCTGGGCAACCACCTCGATGCCCGGCAAACCCGGCGTCGCCATCAAGGCCATCAAATCGCGGCGTGGGCTCAACGAGACTTGCGGTGCGCGCTCGGCATCGGCGATGGCTTTCAATGCGGCCGGCGGCGTGCGGTAGGCATCCTGGGCGGGCGCGGCAAAGGGCAAGAGCAGCAGCGCAGCGGCCACTGCGCCGGTCAATCGTTGTAGGCGCATCGTGCATCTCCCGAAATATCCCCCAGCTTGCCATGCGCGGCAAGCCACGGCGGGGGCCAAAAGTCATGGCTGGATTCAGGTGACCGGCGCGCCCGAAGGCTATAATTTTCGCCCGCCAAGGGGCGCTGCGATGGGGCCAACCCACCAGGCTTGGCGATGCGAACAACGGCGCCCGTGATGTCTGCGAACCCCCTCGCAACAGCCCGCACCGAAGGTGCAGGCTCACACCATCGAATCACGGAGCAAACCCATGAACGCGCAACCCAAAGCTTTCTCGCAAGATGGCGATTACAAAATCGCCGACATCACGCTGGCCGATTGGGGCCGCAAAGAAATCGACATCGCCGAGCACGAAATGCCGGGCTTGATGTCCATCCGCCGCAAGTACGCCCCGCAAGCCCCGCTCAAAGGCGTGCGCGTGACCGGCTCGCTGCACATGACCATCCAGACCGCCGTTCTGATTGAAACCTTGAACGACATCGGCGCGGATGTGCGTTGGTGCTCGTGCAATATCTTCTCCACCCAAGACCACGCCGCCGCCGCCATTGCTGCCAGCGGCACGCCGGTGTTTGCATGGAAAGGCGAAACCTTAGAGCAATACTGGGATTGCACGCTGGATGCCTTGAGCTTCCCCGATGGCAAGGGCGGCTTTGTGGGGCCGGAGTTGGTGGTGGATGACGGCGGCGATGTGACCTTGCTGATCCACAAAGGCTACGAGCTAGAACAAGGCGATGACAGTTGGGTCAACAGCCCCGCTAGCAGTCACGAAGAACAAGTGATCAAAAACTTGCTCAAGCGCATCGCCAAAGAGCGCCCCGGCTTCTGGACGCAAGTGGTGGCCCACTGGAAGGGTGTTTCGGAAGAAACCACCACCGGCGTACACCGCCTGTACCAGTTGGCCGAAGCTGGCAAGCTGCTGATTCCGGCCATTAACGTGAATGACTCGGTCACCAAGAGCAAGTTCGACAACCTATACGGCTGCCGCGAATCGCTGGCCGATGGCCTCAAGCGCGCGATGGACGTGATGCTGGCCGGTAAAGTGGCCGTGGTCTGCGGCTATGGCGATGTGGGCAAGGGCTCTGCACACAGCTTGCGTGCCTATGGCGCGCGCGTAATCGTGACCGAAATCGACCCCATCTGCGCCCTGCAAGCGGCGATGGAAGGCTTTGAAGTCAAAACCGTGGAAGACACCTTAGGCGTGGGCGATATCTACGTCACCACCACCGGCAATAAAGACATCATCACGCTGGATCATATGAAGGCGATGAAAGACCAAGCCATCGTCTGCAACATCGGCCACTTCGATAACGAGATTCAGGTTGATGCCCTGTACGCAAGCGGCGCCAAGCGCACCAATATCAAGCCGCAAGTGGACAAGTTCAGCTTCCCCGCTTCTGGCGGGCAAGCCGGCCACGACATCTTCCTGCTGGCCGAAGGCCGTCTGGTCAATCTGGGCTGTGCCACCGGCCACCCCAGCTTCGTGATGAGCAACAGCTTCTCCAACCAGACGCTGGCGCAGATCGACCTCTGGGCCAACAAAGATCGTTACCAGCCGAAGGTCTATATCCTGCCGAAAAAGCTGGACGAAGAAGTCGCCCGCCTGCATCTGGAAAAGATCGGCGTGAAGCTGACCACGCTGAGCAAAGAACAGGCCGATTACCTCGGCGTCGCGGTGGACGGCCCGTACAAGCCGGAGCATTACCGCTACTGATTGGCAGCGGCCATCAGCGCGAAAAGAACGGGCATCGAAAGGTGCCCGTTTTTTTATCAATCAGAAGCCCGCCAATTGGCATTCGCCTCCCAAAACGCCACCGCCTGTGCGTATGCCGCGCGGTCTATCGGCACACCGGAGCCGCCCTCATCCACACCAAGGGCGTTGCGCAACATGGTGATCGGGGCCATCGGGATTTCGTCCGGGGTCATCGTGTACAGGCAGCCGACGATGCCCCAGTCGGCATCAATCGGGTTGCCTTCCTTCGCCATCTGCTCGGCGCTGTAGAGGATGGCGATCAGATACGCGGCCAGCGGCGCTTCCACGCCCTCAAACCAGCGCACCAGCACCGGCAATTCATGGCGATTGCGCGCCTCGTAGGCGCTGCGCAGTTGGTGGCGGTTGCCATCGGTGATCGGCACGGTCAGGCAGCGGGTCGATGTCCAGTTGCGATGCACATGCAGCTTGCAAAAAGGGGCGTAACCATCCAGCACCTTGACCGGCGGCTGCGCGTTGAGATGCGCCTCGAACTCGGTCGGCGTGATGTCTTGGATGGTGTTGGCCCGCGGCTCACGCGGGAACAGGCGGCGGCGGGCGAAATCGGTGAGAACGATCGACATCGGCAACATCGGGGCGAGAACGGCCGACAAGGGTAACCGCTGCGTTGGTTGGCCGAAACAAAATATCCATACATTTATCGCGATAAAGCGATAAACTTCGCCAACCCCGTTAGCCATCCACCGCAATGAATCTGCCCGTCTCCTTTGAAATCTATCCGCCCAAGACCGATGGCCAGCGTGCCCAGCTTGATCGCGCACTGGGCAAGTTGGCCGCCTATGCGCCCGAATACGTCTCCTGCACCTTTGGTGCCGGTGGCTCGACGCTCAGCTACACCTCGGAGACGGTCCGCCATGTGCGCGAAGCGCATGGTGTCGAAGCCGTGCCGCATATGACCTGCATCGGCGGCAGCCGCGAGGAAATCCGCAGCTTGCTCAAGCTCTATCGCGCGCTGGGCTGCACGCGCATCGTCGCGCTGCGCGGCGATCTGCCATCGGGCATGGGCCGCGCCGGCGACTTGCGTCACGCCTCGGATTTGGTCGCCTTCATCCGCGAAGAATTCGGCGATGAGTTCCGCATCGAAGTCGCCGCCTACCCGGAAATGCACCCACAGGCGCAGGATATCGAGAGCGACCTCAAGCACTTCAAGACCAAGGTTGATGCCGGCTCTGATGCGGCAATCACCCAGTACTTCTACAACGCCGATGCCTACTTTCGTTTTGTCGATGATGTCCGCAAGCTGGGTGTCACGATCCCGATCATCCCCGGCATCATGCCGATCACCAACTTCAGTCAGCTGCGGCAATTCTCCGAAGCCTGCGGCGCGGAGATCCCACGCTGGGTGACGCGCCGCCTGCACACACTGGGCGATGACGAAAAGGCGATCCGCGAATTTGGTGCCGATGTGGTGGCTGCGCTGTGTCAGCGCCTGATCGATGGCGGCGCCCCTTCGCTGCATTTCTACACGCTTAACCTGGCCCGCCCGACGCTCGGCGTGTTGCGCCGGCTGGGGTAAATTGGCCGGGTGAGAACCCTCCTTGCCCTCCTGCTACTGGCCCCGTTATTGATTGCCCCGGCCGATGCCCAGCAGATCCGCCGTTGCACCGCCGTCGATGGTTCCGTGGTGATGACCGACAAACCGTGCGCGGCAATCGGCGCGGCGGATCGGGTGCCGCCGCAAGCCGGGACCATCGCCGGCAGCCGCCCGTATCGCGGCAGTTGCATGCGCACGATCGATGAATTGAGTTTTGAAATTAGCGCCGCGATTGATCTCAAAGATGCCAACCGGCTAGCCGGGGTTTATCACTGGGTAGGTGCCAACAGCCAGAGCGCGCAGGTAGTGATGGGGCGGTTGCAAACCATCGTCGATCGGCCTTTGCTGGATATCGGCCCAGCGCTCAGCCAGCCGGTCGATAACGAGCCGACATGGAAAGAGGATGAACACGGCCATCTGGTCCCGGTCAATCCCAAGCCACGCGCGCCGCACGGCATCCGCCTCGTGCAGGCGATCGGCAAGGGTGGGCAATCCACCAGCCTAACCTTTGGTCTGCGCCGCCATATGGGCTGCCTTTGGATCAGCTTTTAATGCGCGCAGATTGCCGCCACAGCAGTAGCAGGTGAAAATGGCGCAAACCCCACAGGAGCGCGCCATGCAATACCCCGAATGGATCTGGCACAACGGCCACATCAAGCCTTGGGCCGAGGCCACCACCCATGTGATGGCGCATGCGCTGCATTACGGCTCATCGGTGTTTGAAGGCATCCGCAGCTATGACACGCCGAACGGCCCGGCCATCTTCCGCCTCACCGATCACAACAAGCGCCTGCATGCCTCGGCGCGCATCTATGACATGCCGATGCCGTATTCGGTGGAAGAAATCAATGCCGCCTGCCGCGAGGTGCTGAAGAAAAACCAGCTGGGCACCGCCTATTTGCGCCCGTTCGCGTTTCGCGGCTTGGGCGGCTTCGGGCTATCGGCCGATACCCCGGTGGATATGTCGGTGGCGGCGTGGAAGATGGGCCCGTATCTGGGCGAAGGCGTCCTCGAAACCGGCATCAATGCCTGCGTATCAAGCTGGCAGCGTTTCGCCCCCAACACCATCCCGGCCGGTGCCAAGGCCGGCGGCAATTATCTATCCGGCCAGTTGGTCGCGCGCGAGGCGCGCCGGCTGGGCTTTGGCGAAGGCATCGCGCTGGCCTCGACCGGCTTGCTCAGCGAAGGTGCTGGCGAAAACCTGTTCCTGGTTTTCAATGGCGAGCTGCACACCACGCCGGTCAGTGCGGCACTGCTGAACGGCATCACCCGCAACACCATCATCACGTTGGCGCAGAAGGCCGGCATCAAAGTCATCGAACGCGACCTGCCACGCGAATATCTCTACCTCTGCGATGAGCTGTTCATGTGCGGCACGGCGGCGGAAATCACCCCGATCCGCTCGGTCGATGGCCGGGTGATAGGCGAAGGCGTGGCCGGCCCGATCACCCGGCAGATGCAGAAACTGTTCTTCGGCCTGTTCGATGGCTCCACGCCGGATGAGCACGGCTGGCTGGAGTACCTCTGATCCAAACGTGAGGCATGAACAACGCCGGCTTGATATGCCGACGTTGTTTGTGGTGGCGAGCAAGGCACCTGCAAAAGCCCCGATGCCGTTGTATTGCCCCTGTAGGAGCGAGCGTTGCTCGCGATGCTTTCGCCGCGCCCACGCTATCGCTTATTCGCCAAACGACAACGTCGCAATCACCCCGCGCTCTACCCCCGGCACCACCCGCACATTCCAGCCGTACAAGTCGCACAGGCGGCGCACGATGGAAAGCCCGATGCCGCCGCCGTGGGTGTGCTCGGCATGGGCACCGCGATAACCGCGCTCAAACAGGCGTGCCGCTTCCTCGGCGGAGAGGCCGGGGCCGGAATCAATCACATCCACTGCGTTATCGGCAAGCCGCACCACCACCTCGCCGCTGGCGGTGTATTTGACGGCGTTGCCAACCAGATTGCCCAGCGCCACGCTAACCGCCGCCTCCGGTGCATCGATCACCAAGCCCGGCTCGCCCTCAACCCGCAGCTCCAGCGGCTTACCGCGCAGCTGCGAGCGATGCGCATCCAGCAGTTGTTCGGCAACACGGGCGACATCGGTTGCGCCATGCACGCGCTCGTTGCGCGAAAGCTGCAATAAGGCATTGGTCAAATCGGTGCCGTTCTGCTGCGCACGCTGGATGCGCAACAACCGCTGCCGGGTTTTTTCATCCAAATTATCCTGCGATAGCAACAACTCGGCGGCGCTGCGGATCACCGCCAAGGGCGTGCGTAATTCGTGGCTGACATCGGCGTTGAACTCGCGGTCGCGCTGCACCACATCGGTCAGCCGTTCGGAATAATCATCCAATGCCTTGGCCAATTCGCCCACTTCATCATCGGCAAAATACGGCGCCAATTCCTCGGGGTCGGAGCTACTGCCGGAGCGGCGCAAACGCTGCGCCAAATCAGTCACCGGGCTCATCACCTTGGAGGCCGACCACCAGCCCAGCACCAACGACAACACGCCAAAAATCACCACCGCAAAATACAAGCCTCGCTTGATCCGCGCTTCGCCACGCACCGCCTGGGCGCTGTTATAGGCCAGAAAAAACCATGCCTGCTCGGTCTTGCGCACGGCCAACATATAGGGCGATGGATTATCGTTTTCATCCATGCCGATCATCGGGTGGATGCCGTCGGCAAGCACCGCCCACTCGGGCCGGTTGGCGCGCACGCTATCCCACGTGCCGACCGGATAGACGAAGGCCTTCATCTGATCCACTTCAACTTCCGGCGCGATATTGGGGTTGCCGGTTTCGTCGAACATCTTGGCGGCCGCGGCGATGTTCTTGTTGAGCGTGTCGGAGACCAACTGGTTCTGCACATTGGTGCGCACGAACTCGGTGGCGAACGCAAACAACAGCGTCAGGCCGAGCCCCAGCAGAAAAAACGACCAGATGATGCGGCTGCGCAGCCGACGA
>JAUNTK010000063.1 GCA_030538735.1 Pseudomonadota bacterium | reverse complement strand
CCGACCGGCTATGTGTATATCGTGGATCGCAAGAAGGACATGATTCTGGTTTCCGGCTTCAACGTCTATCCCAACGAAGTGGAAGACGTGTTGGCCGGGATGCCGGGCATCGCCGAAGTGGCCGCCATCGGCGTGCCGGATGACAACTCCGGGGAAACCGTCAAGGTCATCATCGTCAAAAAGGATCCCTCACTGACCGCCGAACAGGTCAAGGCCTTTGCCAAGCAAAACCTGACCGGCTACAAGCGCCCGCACCACGTCGAGTTCCGCGACGAACTGCCGAAGACCAATGTCGGCAAAATCCTGCGCCGCGAACTGCGCGATGAGGCGAAGAACGCAGGCTGATCAGCTGCGTTAAGCGTAAAGAGGCCGGGGTTTCCCGGCCTTCGCGTTTTTGAGATGCGTCGTATTGAATGCGCTGGATGTTTCGCGTGGGCGAATAGTCAGATCGCAGTTGCGCGATAGAACCCATAGATAGCACCCGCGACCGCCAGCCAAAACACGATACCGACAACGCCACAGGCAACCTCACTTGGCGCATACTTTGGGCGCACTACACGTATCAAAACGTTGCCGGTGCCCTTGATGAGAAGCTCAAAGACGATCTCAAAGAGCACGCGGCCGGCAATTCTGAGGATTGCGCCTAAGCCTTCGCCAATCGCATCGCCGATGGGCATCGCTGCACCTGTGCGCTTACACCGCTTCCGGCCGCATATACGGGAACAGCAGGACGTCGCGGATTGATGCGCGATCAGTCAGCAGCATCACCAAGCGGTCGATGCCGATGCCCAAGCCGCCGGTTGGCGGCAGGCCGACTTCCAGTGCGCGGATGTAATCGGCATCGAAATGCATGGCTTCGTCGTCACCCGATTCCTTGGCGGCGACCTGCGATTGGAAGCGGGCAGCCTGGTCTTCGGCATCGTTCAACTCGGAGAAGCCGTTGGCGATTTCCTTGCCGCCGATGAATAGCTCGAAACGGTCGGTGATGCCCGGCTCGTTATCCGATTCGCGGGCCAAGGGCGAGACTTCGACCGGGTAATGGGTGATGAAGGTCGGCTGGATCAGGCCGCCTTCGACCGTCTTTTCAAAGATTTCCAGCAACAGCTTGCCCCAGCCGTAGCCGGGCTTGGCCGGGATTTTCAGGCGCGCACAATGCGCGGCCAGTGCGTCGCGGTCGCGGCAATCGGCCACCGAGATTTCCGGGTTCAGCTCACGCACCGCCTCTTCCAGCTTCCAACGGCGGAACGGCTGGCCCACATCGATATCACGGCCTTCCCATGTCAGCGCGGTGGTACCGATGGCGTCTTCGGCCGCATGGCGGATCAGCGCCTCGGTCAAGTCCATGATTTCCTCATACGCGACATAAGCCTCGTACAACTCCAGCATGGTGAACTCGGGGTTGTGGCGGGTGGATACGCCCTCATTGCGGAAGTTGCGATTGATTTCGTAGACACGCTCAAAGCCGCCAACCACCAACCGCTTCAGGTACAGCTCGGGTGCCACGCGCAGGAACAAATCCAGATCCAACGCATTGTGATGGGTAGTGAACGGGCGCGCAGTGGCGCCGCCGGCGATGTAATGCATCATCGGCGTTTCCACTTCCAAGAAGCGGCGCTGATCCAACCAACGGCGCATCGCCGAGATGATCCGCGAACGGGCGACGAACACCTCGCGCGATTCCGGGGTGACGATCAGATCGACATACCGCTGGCGGTAACGCTGCTCGACATCGGCCAAGCCATGGAACTTGTCCGGCAGCGGGCGCAAGGATTTGGTCAACAGGCGCAACCCATCCAGCTTGATGGAAAGCTCGCCGGTCTTGGTGCGCATCAAGCTGCCTTCGGCGGCGATGATGTCGCCCACATCCCAATGCTTGAACGCGGCATAGGTATCGCCCAGCGTGGTCGATTGCAGAAACAGCTGGATATCGCCGCTGACATCGCGCAGCTTGGCAAACGCCGCCTTGCCCATCACCCGCTTGGCCATCAAGCGGCCGGCCAGACGCACCCGGCGCCCCTCGCCTTGCAGTGCTTCGCCGGTCCATTTTTCTGCGTCGGCGTAATTAGCCTGCAGGTCACCGGCATGATCGGCACGGCGGAAATCATTGGGGAAGGCGATGCCCTGCCCGCGCAATTCTTTGAGCTTGCCACGGCGCTCGGCGATCAGGCTGTTTTCGTCTTGGGCGGGGGCGTGTTCGTTCATTGCGGCGGCTTTCGTTGGCTGGATGGGAGCGGGTCGCGCGCTTGGCGCACGGGCAGGATTCGCGCGGTCGTCAGACCATATCGGCGCGTTTGGAGCCAGCATCGAGGCCGGATTTCAGGCTGGCCTCGACAAACTCGTCGAGATCGCCATCCAGCACCTTCTGGGTATCACTGCGCTCGACGCCGGTACGCAAATCCTTGATCCGTGATTGGTCAAGCACGTAATTGCGGATCTGGCTGCCCCAACCGATATCGGATTTGGTCGCTTCCACCGCATCGCGCTCGGCGTTGCGCTTTTGCAATTCCAGCTCGTACAACTTGGCGGCCAGCATCTTCATCGCGGTATCGCGGTTTTGGTGCTGGCTGCGGCCATTCTGGCAGGCCACCACAATCCCGCTTGGGATATGGGTGATACGCACCGCTGATTCGGTCTTGTTGACGTGCTGGCCACCGGCACCGGATGAGCGATAGACATCGGTACGCAGGTCAGCCGGGTTGATTTCGATATCGATATTGTCATCGACTTCCGGCGAGACAAACACACTGGTGAAGCTGGTGTGGCGGCGGTTATCCGAATCGAACGGCGATTTGCGCACCAACCGATGCACGCCGGTCTCGGTCTTCAGCCAGCCATAGGCGTAATCGCCCTCGACGCGGAAGGTGGCCGATTTGATCCCGGCCACGTCACCGCCCGAGGCTTCCATCAGCTCGACCTTCCAGCCGCGCGATTCGGCCCAACGCAGATACATGCGCAACAGCATTTCGGCCCAATCCTGCGCCTCGGTGCCGCCCGCGCCGGCTTGGATATCAACGAAGGCCGATGCGCCATCCATCTTGCCGGAGAACATGCGCTGGAACTCCAGCGCGGCGACATCCTTCTCGAAGCGATCCACATCGGCGACCACGGCCAGCGCCGTGTCCTCGTCCGCTTCCATTTCGGCCAATTCCAGCAACTCGTTGGCGCCGTTCAAACCATCAGTCAGATCGCGGATGCCGTTGACGTTTTTATCCAGCAACGCACGCTCGCGGCCCAGCGCCTGGGCGCGGTCGGGGTCGTTCCAGACATCGGGGTTTTCCAGTTCGCGTTCTACTTCTTCCAGGCGCTCGCGCTTGGCATCGTAGTCAAAGAAACCCCCGGAGCGCATCGAGGCGACCGATCAGGTCGGCGATGCGGGCTCGGACGGGATTAAGCTCAATCATGGCAGGAACTATCCGGCTGCTAAATAGCCGCACAGTTTACCAGCCCGGCCACAGCACGTCGCGTTCACCCCGCCTTTCTGCCCGGCCTGCAAGCTTTGCTGCAGCGTGTAGCGAGAACCCGAATGAGCACACCTGCCTTCAAAATCGGCGACCACGTCGGCTGGCACGCCGAGGCCGGCCCAGTCAGCGGCCACATCATCAAGGTGCATATCGCCACTTTCGATTACAAAGGCCATACCCACCACGCCTCGCCCGAGCGCCCGCAATACGAGATCGCAAGCGACAAGACCCGCCATATCGCCGCGCATTATGGCGAGGCGCTGACGTTGATTTCTTGACGCAGAGCATCGCGATAACGGCGGCTGCACGGTATCTCGCGGCCATCCTGAAGGCGGATGCGTGCATCACCGGATTCGGTCGGTTCGATCGACTCGATGAACCGCAGGTTGACGATGTGGCTGCGATGCACGCGCACGAACTGCGCGGGATCAAGCTGCGCCTGGATGCCGCCGATGGTGGATCGCAGCGGGTAGACGCCCCAGCGAGGTGCAGGTTGACGTAATTGCCGCTGGCCTGCAGCCATTCGATGTCATCGGTGGCGATCAAGAATTCACGCCCCAATTTGCGCACGAGAAAACGTTGCGGGCGCTCGGGCATGGCTTCAGGCACGGCGGCAATACCCGCATCCGGTGCCGAAAGTCTGCGGGCTTCGCCCTGACTCAGCCGCGCATACCAAGCAAAACTATGCGTCACGGTCACGATCAGGAAGAAGGTCTGCATGTCTTTGCCATATTCATGCAGCAAGCCCGAAAACCATGGCCCATAATCGTAATGACTGCCCAAACCGATGTGGATCAGCTTGCGCAAGCCGACCATGCCCGCGACATGCAGCAGCGTCCACAACAGGCTGCCAAGCAGATACAGCGGCAAGCGGCGCGGCCAATTTGTCAGTGTCATCGGCCAACGTGAGCAGGCCGCCAACAGGCCGGGCAACAGCAGCAACGACACGCCGATACTCGTGCCTTGGCTGATGATGGATGGCCATGCGTTGAATGGTTCGCCGTCTTGCATGGCATCCGCCCAGCGGCTGATGACATTGCCGGCGGCGGCCAACACAAACAACGAAATCCAGATCACGGCAGCAGTGCGCCGGGGCCGGCGCGTCAGTCGGGAAAGTATCGAATCCATCGCGCAAGTCTAGGCGTGGCAAGCGTTTGCGGCGAGGCGATTCGTCCCGCAATCGGGGCAGTTCATCACTTGGCAGGCACTGCATATCCCTTGACTGTAGGCAATATCGCCATCGGGATCCAGGCTTGGGATCAAGCCCCAGCCTGCGATCTCATGCCCTACGCCAACGAAGCCGTATACCCGTGGTACATCCTGCACCAAACCCTGCTGGTATTGATCGGCTATTGGGTGCTGCCATTGGGCTGGAATGTGGGCGCGGAGCTCGCCGTGATCCTCGGCGGCACGGTGATCGGTTGCGCGCTGCTGCACGAATTTTTGATCCGGCGCACGCGCTGGCTGCGCCCGCTGTTCGGCCTCAAACCACCTGCCGATGCACCACGACCAACTGCACCGCATCGCCGCCGCGCCAATCATCCGGGGTGAGGCGGTAGGCGATGTGCAGTTGACGCGGCGGGTTCTCGCCATCCCAACCATCAAACTGGATGGCATTGAGGCGTTGGCCATCGCGCTCCAGTGTGAGTTTCAAGTGGCGCTCACCGACGATGCGCCAATCGACAACGGCAAATACGCCATCAAACAGCGGCTCCGGGTAGCCTTGGCCCCAGCTGCCGCCATCGCGGAAGGCATGGGCGTGGTGGATATCGAGGGCGCTGGTGGGCAGTTCGCCATCGCTGGCGATTTCTTCCTGCCGGGTCAGGGTATCGGCATGGGCGTGGGCGATGTGGCTGATCGCGGCGCTGAATTCGGCCAGTGCCGCGCGTGGCAGGCTCAACCCTGCGGCCATCGCATGGCCACCGAAGCGGCCGATCAAACCGGGATGCCGCGCATCGACCAAGGCAATCGCATCGCGCAGATGAAAGCCGGGGATCGAGCGGCCGGAGCCGCGCCATTCGTCATCACCGGCCGGGGCGAAGGCAAACACCGGGCGATGCAGTTTTTCTTTCAGCTTGGAAGCCACCAAACCGACCACACCGGGATGCCAGCTGTCATCGGCGACGCAGGGCAGTAAGCAATCGGCGCTGAGCTCGGGCAAGGCGATGGCATCATCCACCATCACTTGCTGCATCTGCCGGCGCTCGCGGTTGATCGCATCCAAGACTTCAGCCTGCGTGCGGCAGGTAGCGATGTCATCGCCCAGCAGGCATTCGATGCCCAGCCGCATATCCTCCAAGCGCCCGGCGGCATTGATGCGCGGGGCGATGGCGAAGGCGATATCGGTACTGGTTAGGCGCGCGGCCTCGCGCCCGGCAATTTCAATCAGGGCAGCCAGGCCGGCACAGCCTTGGCCCTTGCGCAGGCGGCGTAAGCCGGCACCGACCAAGGCGCGATTGAGTGGGTCAAGCTTGACCAAGTCGGCCACTGTGCCGACCGCGACCAGATCAAGCAATGCGCCAAGATCGGCATCGCCAGTTGACTCGCCCGTTTCGCGTGCGGCGCTGCGCAGCGCCAGCAGCAGATAGAACAGCACGCCGACGCCGGCCAGTGATTTGCTGGGGAAGCTATCGCCCGCCTGCTGCGGGTTGACGACGGCATCGGCGCTGGGCAGGGTTTCGCCGGGCAGATGGTGGTCGGTAACGATCACCTGCCAGCCGCGTGCTTTCGCCGCCGCGATGCCCGCATGACAGGCAATGCCGTGATCGACGGTCAACAGCACATCCGGTTGCAGGGTTTCAAGTTCATCAACCAAGCCCGGGGTCAGGCCGTAGCCATGCACCATCCGATCCGGCACGGCATACGAAATACGCTGCGCGCCAAGCATGCGCAGGCCACGCACGGCGACCGCGCAGGCTGTCGCGCCATCGCAATCAAAATCGGCGGTGACGACGATATGGGCATTACTCGCGATGGCGGCGCGCAGCAAGTGAACGGCCTCGGCCACGCCCAGTAAACCTTCGGGTGATGGCAGGCTGCCCAGTGCCGGCATCGCTTGGCTGCCACCGAAACTGCCGCGTGCGGCGTGGACGCGGCGCAGGGCATCCGGCCAATGCGCTGGCCAGTCGGCACAGGCCAGTGCCTCTGCATCGACATCACGACGGACGATTTTGCGCAGCGCGTTCATCGCTATGGCGTCTCCACGACCGCTGCGGCCAGCGCATTGCGCCAGAAACGCAAGCGTTGGCCGCGATCAAGTTGAAACACCGGGCCTTCATCGCAGATCCATTGCATCGTGATCCCCTCCGTGCGCATTGCGTGCAGCGCAGGTTGCAGCCAGTCGGCATACAGCCGATCCGCCGGCACGCCGCGCAGGTCGTACAGCCCGTTGCCATCGGCGGGCCAAACGGCCGGCAACGATGCAGGCTTGATCATCGCCAATCGCGCCGCGCCACGCAGTAAGGGGTCATCGCTGGCCAGCATCGGGATTGCACGGCGCGCGGCATCAGGCATCGGCGCATCGCCCCAGAACCACAGCGCATTGATCGGCGGCAAGCCGACCGCTTGGCGTGCGCCATTGCGCGGCGATTGATGCAGGCTGATTTGCACTTCGCTATCAAGCCGCCGCCAACGGCGTGCGTCCGTGCCTTCGACGCGATGATCAAAGGCGTCTTCGCCCAAGGCTTCAGCCGGTGTGGCGAAGCGCGGCAACTCGGCATCGGCCGGTAAGCGCAGATACCAACGTGTGGGATGGACGATATCCAGCGCGATCTGCTCGGCGGCCAGCAATACGCGCAGCTCATCGGCGAATGCGGCGACATCTTCGGCATCCGGCCGCAGCATCGGGCCGATGCCGAGCAAGCGTGCGCCATTGATATCGGCGCGGATCCACGCCGGGTCGGCACGCAGCCAGCGATGGGCGCGGATGTCATCGGCGGCTAGATCGCCCTCGCCCAGCCGCGCCAATGCCGCCGAAGCCGGCACATCAGCCCAGCCAAACACGCCGGCCAGTGCGGCTTCGGCGGCCAGCGGTACGCGATCAGCCCGCCCCAGTGCGGTAGCCAAATCGCCCGGCCACGGCGCGGGCCAACGTCGCAACGCCGGCAGCAGCAGATGGATGCCCGGCGCGCTCACTCAGACGTAGCGGACGCCGACGATCTCGAACTCGTGGGTGCCGCCGGGGGCTTCCAGCGTCACCTCGTCGCCCTCGTGTTTGCCGATCAGGGCGCGCGCGATGGGCGAAGAAATCGCGATGCGCCGATGCTTGATGTCGGCCTCAAGGTCACCGACGATCTGGTAGGTCACTTCGCTGTCGTTTTCGGTATCGACCAAATCGACGGTCGCGCCGAACACGATTTTGTCGCCGGCCGCCAGCTTGCTGATATCGATGATCTGCGCATGCGATAGCTCGCCTTCAAGCTGTTTGATGCGGCCTTCGATGAAGCCCTGTTGTTCGCGGGCGGCGTGGTATTCGGCGTTCTCTTTCAAATCACCGTGGGCGCGTGCTTCGGCAATCGCGGCGATCACCGCCGGGCGCTTCACCGATTTCAGTTCTTCCAGTTCAGTGCGCAAACGGGCGGCACCGGCGGCAGTGATGGGCGGATGGTTCATGTGTTTTGCAGTTCCTTGTGCAGTTCTTGAATCGACCAGACCGGGCCTGAGTCGCGAAAATCCAGCGAATGCAGTAGCGCCTTGGCGCCGGCAATCGTGGTCGAGTAAGTGACGCGGTGTTGCAGGGCTTCGCGGCGGATCGAGAACGAATCGTTGATCGCCTGCTTGCCCTCGGTGGTGTTGACGATATAGGTGATCTCGCCGTTCTTGATCAGATCGACGATATGCGGGCGGCCTTCGACCACCTTGTTGACCACCTCACAGGTGATGCCATTGTCTTGTAACCACTGCGCCGTGCCGCGGGTGGCAACAATCGAGAAGCCTTTTTTCAGCAATGCCTGCGCCACTGGCAGCACGCGCTGCTTGTCTGGGTCGCGCACCGAGACAAACGCCTTGCCCGGCTTCGGCGCACGGATGCTGGCGGCTTCCTCGGCACGCGCGAACGCCGCACCAAAGCTGCGGCCAACGCCCATCACCTCACCGGTCGAGCGCATCTCGGGCCCGAGAATCGGGTCAACGCCTTGGAACTTGGCAAACGGGAACACCGCCTCCTTGACCGAGTAATACTCCGGCACGATTTCTTCGGTGGCCCCCTGCTCGGCCAGCGTCTTGTCGGCCATACAGCGCGCGGCGATCTTGGCCAACGGCTGGCCAATCGCCTTGGAGACAAACGGCACGGTGCGCGAAGCACGCGGGTTCACTTCCAGCAAGTAGATGGTGTGGCCACCGGCTTCATCAAACTGCACTGCAAACTGGGTGTTCATCAGGCCGACCACATCCAGCGCCTTGGCCAGCGCGATGACTTGCTCGCGCAATTCATCCTGCACTTTTTGCGATAGCGAATACGGCGGCAGCGAGCAGGAGGAATCGCCCGAATGCACGCCGGCCTCCTCGATATGCTCCATCACGCCGCCGATCAGCACGTTGCCATCCTTGTCGGCGATGATGTCGATATCCACTTCTACCGCGTTATCAAGGAAGCGATCGAGCAGCACCGGCGAATCATTGGAGACCTTCACCGCCTCACGCATATAGCGTTCAAGATCGGCATCGGCATGCACCACTTCCATCGCCCGGCCACCCAGCACATAGCTTGGGCGCACCACCAGCGGGTAGCCGATTTCGCGGGCCAGCACCAAGGCTTCCTCGGCGCTGCGGGCGGTGCGGTTGGGCGGTTGGTTTAGCTGCAGACCTTCGACGAGTTTCTGGAAACGCTCGCGGTCTTCGGCCAGGTCGATCGATTCCGGCGAGGTGCCGATGATCGGCGCGCCAGCGGCTTCCAACGCCTTGGCCAGCTTCAGCGGGGTTTGCCCGCCGTATTGCACGATCACGCCCTTGGGCTTTTCCAGATCGATGATTTCCAGCACGTCCTCCAGCGTCAACGGCTCGAAATACAGGCGGTCGGAGGTGTCGTAATCGGTGGAGACCGTCTCCGGGTTGCAGTTGACCATGATGGTTTCGTAGCCATCTTCGCGCAGTGCCAGCGCGGCGTGCACGCAGCAGTAATCAAACTCGATGCCCTGCCCGATCCGGTTCGGGCCACCGCCCAGCACGATGATTTTTTCGCGATCACTCGGCGCGGCCTCGCATTCGTCCTCGTAGGTTGAATACATATAGGCGGTATTGGTGGCGAACTCGCCCGCGCAGGAATCAACCCGCTTGTACACCGGGCGGATGCCGAAGCCGCGACGCAGGGCGCGCACCGCCGCCTCGTTGGTCTCCACCAATTGCGCGATGCGGGCATCGGAAAACCCCATGCGTTTGTAGCTGCGCAGACTGTTGGCATCAAGCGCGGCCAAGCCCCCCTTGGCGATAGTTTTTTCGGCCGCGATGATGTCTTCGATCTGGTCGAGGAACCACGGGTCAACATGCGAAAGCGCATGCACCTCATCCACCGAGAGACCGGCGCGGAAGGCATCGGCCAGATAGAACAGGCGCTCCGGGCCCGGCTCTTTCACTTCGCGCTTCAACTGGGCGAATTCGTTTTCGTCGTTCCAATCGAGGCCGGTCGGGTCGAAACCCACCTTGCCGGTTTCGAGGCCACGCAAGGCCTTTTGCATCGATTCCTGGAAGGTGCGGCCCATCGCCATCACCTCGCCCACCGATTTCATCTGCGTGGTCAGGCGCGAATCGGCGGCCGGGAACTTCTCGAAGGCGAAGCGCGGAATCTTGGTGACGACGTAATCAATCGACGGCTCAAACGAGGCCGGGGTCAGGCCGCCGGTGATGTCGTTTTTCAATTCATCCAGCGTGTAGCCAACCGCCAACTTGGCAGCGATCTTGGCAATCGGGAAACCGGTCGCCTTCGAGGCCAACGCCGAAGAACGCGACACACGCGGGTTCATTTCGATCACCACCACGCGGCCGGTCGACGTGTTGATGCCGAACTGCACATTGCTGCCGCCGGTATCGACGCCGATCTTGCGCAGCACCGCAATCGAGGCATTGCGCAGGCGCTGGTATTCCTTGTCGGTCAGGGTTTGCGCCGGTGCGACGGTGATCGAATCACCGGTATGCACGCCCATCGGGTCAAGGTTTTCGATGCTGCACACGATGATGCAGTTGTCGGCGGTATCGCGCACCACCTCCATCTCAAACTCCTTCCAGCCCAGCACCGATTCTTCCACCAGCACCTCGCCCACCGGCGAGAGTTCCAAGCCGCGCTTGACGATATCTTCAAATTCTTCGCGGTTATAGGCGATGCCGCCGCCCGAGCCGCCAAGGGTGAAGCTGGGCCGGATGATGGTCGGGTAGCCGACCTTGGCCTGAATTTCGACCGCTTGTTCAAACGTGCGCGCCACTTGCGCCTTTGGGCATTCCAGCCCGATTTCTTCCATCGCCACGCGGAACAATTCGCGGTCTTCGGCCATACGGATCGCATCGCGCTTGGCGCCGATCAACTCGACATTGAAGCGCTCCAGCACGCCGTTATCGGCCAGATCCAGCGCGCAGTTCAATGCCGTCTGCCCGCCCATTGTCGGCAGCAACGCATCGGGGCGCTCCTTGGCGATGATCTTCTCGACCGAGCGCCAGTTGATCGGCTCGATATAGACGGCATCGGCCATTTCCGGGTCGGTCATGATCGTGGCCGGGTTGGAGTTGACCAACACCACGCGATAGCCCTCCTCACGCAAGGCTTTGCACGCCTGCGCACCGGAGTAATCGAATTCGCAGGCCTGACCGATCACGATCGGGCCGGCGCCAATGATGAGGATGGTTTTCAGATCGCTGCGTTTTGGCATGTCAGCGCGCCTCCATCAGCGCAATGAATCGATCAAACAAGCCCGCCACATCATGCGGGCCGGGGCTGGCTTCGGGATGGCCTTGAAAGCTGTAGGCCGGGGCGTCGGTCAGTTCGATGCCTTGGTTGGTGCCATCAAACAGCGAGCGGTGCGTGGCGCGGGCATTGGCCGGCAGGCTGGCCTCGTCGATGCAGAAACCATGATTCTGCGAGGTAATCATCACCCGGCCCGAAGCGATGTCTTGCACCGGATGATTGGCGCCATGATGACCGTTGGCCATCTTGATGGTCTTGGCACCGATGGCGAGGCCGAGCAACTGGTGGCCGAGGCAGATGCCGTAGATCGGCAAGTGCTTTTGCGCCAGCAATTCGCGGATCGATTGGATCGCGTAATCGCAGGGAGCCGGGTCGCCGGGGCCGTTGGAGAGAAACACCCCATCGGGCTTGATCGCCAGCACATCGGCAACTGGTGTTTGTGCCGGCACCACATGCACCTCGCAGCCGCGATCGGCCAGCATGCGCAGGATATTGGTCTTGATGCCGTAATCGTAGGCGACCACCTTGAAGCGCTTGTCCGGGGTGACGAAGTCAGCCGTATCCAGATCGAGCGAACCTTCGTTCCAGACGTAGGGCGTGTCGGTGCTGACCTCTCTCGCCAAATCCATGCCCTTCAAGCCGGGGAACTTGCGCGCCGCTTCAATCGCGGCGGCCTCGCTGATCGCGTCACCGGACATGATCGCGCCACCCATTGCGCCTTTTTCGCGCAGGATCCGGGTCAACTTGCGGGTGTCAAGTTCGGCAATGCCGACGATGCCACGCGCGCGCATCCAATCCGGCAGCGACTGTTCGCTGCGCCAATTGCTGGGACGGCGCGGCACATCGCGCACGATCAAGCCGGCCGACCAGACCTTGGCCGCCTCATCGTCCTGCGCGGTCATCCCGGTATTGCCGATATGCGGATAGGTCAGCGTCACCAGTTGGCGCGCGTAAGAGGGGTCGGTCAGCACTTCTTGATAGCCGGTCATCGCGGTGTTGAACACCACTTCACCGACAGAAAGGCCGGGCGCGCCGATGGAAACGCCCTTGAAGACAGTGCCGTCTTCGAGCGCGAGAATTGCGGGTTGGTTCACGGGCTTCGCCTTGTGGTTGGCAGCCATGCACGGGGGATGTAGGCTGATTTTGAGTTGCAAAAAACCGCCGAAGTGCGGTCAGGCAGCTCCGGAGGCGATGGATTCAGGCGAGGAAGGATTCTAGCGCGGAGTGACGCCGGAATCCAGCCCGGCATCGCGATCGAGCACATCGGCAATCGAATACAGGCCGGGTGGTTTACCCGCCAGCCATGCCGCTGCTTGCAGCGCGCCACGGGCAAAAATATCGCGATTGCTGGCACGGTGGATCAGCTCGATGCGCTCACCCGGCGCGGCAAACTGCACGCAATGCTCACCGACGATATCGCCCGCGCGGATCGCGGCGTAATGCGGTGTGGCCCCGCCCTGCCCAGCCGCCGCGCCCAACGTCAGCGCCGTCCCCGAAGGGGCATCCAGCTTGCGCGTGTGGTGCATCTCGATGATGTCGCAATCCCAACCCGGCAGCGCCTCGGCCGCACGCCGCACCAGCGCGTGCAGCAACGCCACGCCCAGGCTGAAATTGCTGGCCCAAAGCACCGGGATGCGCCCGGCAGCGGCATCCAGCGCGGCGCGCTGCGCTTCGGATAAACCAGTGGTGCCGGAAACGAAGGCCGCACCGCGTTCAAGCGCCAACGCCAATGCCGCATCGAAGGCCTCGGGCAGACTGAAATCGACCAGCGCATCAAACGCCGGCGCGCCGGCCAACTCGCTGGCCGCCAAATGCGCCACCCCATCCACCACCCGCTGCGCTGGCTGGCTGCGCGATACCGCCGCGATCACCTCGCAATCGGGCCGTTCAGCGCACAGACGCAGCAACGCCCGGCCCATCCGGCCATTGGCACCGTGGATCAACAGGCGGCACGGAGAGGGTGACGGATCAGCCATGGCAGAATTCATCGCCATAGGCTAGAGCGTTGGCAATCACCTGTCATCCTTGACAAAACAAACTCAAGGTCCGCGAGGCGTGAGCGATTGCTCCTGAGTCTGCCGCCGCTGCATATCATCGTTTTCTGCCTGCTGCCGTGCTTGCTGACGTTGATCGCTTTCGGCCAGCTCACGTAGTACGTCGGGCATCGGTTTGGCGATTGTTTCGGCAATATCGACAGCCGCGATACGACGGTTGTGGAGGTCACCCGGATCACCTTGCATCATCATCAACTGGCTGCCGTCCCTGCTCAAAAACACATGATCCGCCCGCTCGATCCCATTTGCCTTGGCTTGCGCCATCAACCCGTAGCTTATGCGCTCATCCGTTTGCCCAAGCGATGCGGCCTGCTGCTGAATGCTTTGGTAAAACGCATGATCCCGATGACCTGCATCGGCCAGAGATACCATGCCGGGGCTGGCTGAGGATTGAATCGAGCCGTCAGGTTTTTCGACCGATGGCACTACACGAACCCGGCCACTGCTGTCCTCGATCTGCATCCGGCCAGGCAGGGCAACCGTGTTCTCGTCAAATTTCTCACCGCCGCTGCCGAGCCATATGCCGTACAAGCGCTCGGCTGCCTGATAGTCGTTTCCACCCAGATTGCGCGCCATTGCGATGGCAAACGCCTCGCTGGAAACAGGTTTGTCGTCATAATCACGGATCAGGGTACGCAGCTCGTGGTTCATGCCGCCGCTTGTAGCCAGAGACTTTTCGGCCAGCCCCTGTAGTGCGCCCATTTCACGTGCGCTGTATTGCAATGTCACTGTTTCACCCGGCTTGACCGGGCCTTGCCGAGCATGATCGATGTTCCCGGTTTGCGCGACATTGAGCATCTGGGCAATATTTTCATCCGCCTTGATGGTAAAGGCGTATTGGCGCTGATCATGCTGCTCGTTACCGCTGGCATCGAATTTCTGCGTCATGGTCATCGGGATGTTGCCGCTGTATTGCAACGCCACACTGCGATCAGCCGTGCCATCCGGATAGCTGACCAGCACTGATTTCCCGGTATTGCGGGCGCCATCAAGCACCAACTCGATCGGCCCGAGCTTGCCACCAAGCTGGGTTTTCGATTGGTAATCCACGGTTTGGATGGTTTGCAGGCCAGCAATGCCCGGCCCGTTCTGGGTAGGCACGTTGCCCTTAGTCAACATCGCCCGATAACCCGCTCGGCCTTCGGCCTGTGCGAAATCAAATTCGACACTCTTCAATTCCGAACTGCCCAGCCTGTCGTTTCGGCCCAGCATCATGCGGAATTGTTCAAAATCCACACCAAGCCCATTGTAGGCTTCGACCGCTGCGGTCGGGCCAATCGCGACGCGCACACGCTCGGCATCGAGTTTTTCCACCACCATGCCTACCCCATTCTCATCGCGCACCTTGGTCTGCATGGCCAGATGGCGCAGCACCAGCTTGGATTCGGCAGTGGTGTAGGTTCCCGCATCCATCTTGATCACGCTGCCGGTCGGCATGCTGTCGGGGTTCAACGGATCGATGCGGATCAGATCCGCGCCACGAGCAGCAGCCTCGGGCAATGCAACCGAGTAACTGGACTGCACACCTGCGCCTTGGGTTTCCGAGTAGGACGTACCCGTCTTGGGTAGCGCGAGTTCGGCACCGCCAAAAGCGCCTGCCTCACCAGAAAGCTTGTAGCGGATGATGCCGTTTTCTGTCGTGACCGCAGACGACATCGAGACTTCCGATCCGTAAAACATCTTGCCAGCAGGGCCCAATCCGATATCAACCTGTTGTTGCGCATCCAGAGTTAGTTCGGGCTGGCTGGGATCAAGCGAAACCTTGCGACTGCCGCCAAGGCCATCCTCAAGTTTGATGCCGATGCCACTCTTGCCTGGGCCTGCCATGATGACTCCTTGCACGAACTCGTTGGGGGAGTCGAAATCCTAGCAAGCAAAGCCCCGAGTATTTGTTTCAGCAGTCAGCTGCCGCTCAGCCCGTCATCCGATCCCAAAACCCTTTGACCCCGTCCATGAAGGTGCTGTGCTTGGGCGAATGTTTGCGCGCGCCCTCGCCGACAAAGGTGGATTCAAATTTTTCCAGCAATTCACGTTGTTCGTTGGTCAGGTTGACCGGGGTTTCGACGATGGCGGTGCAGTAGAGATCGCCCTCGCTGCGGCTGCGCACCGATTTGACGCCCTTGCCGCGCAAGCGGAACACCTTGCCGCTTTGGGTTTCGGAGGGGATGCGGATTTCCGCCTCGCCCTTCAGTGTCGGTACGCGCACGGTATCGCCGAGTGCGGCCTGCGAGATGCGGATCGGCACTTCGCAATGCAGGTCATCGCCATCGCGGGTAAAGATGTCGTGCTCGCGCACGCGGATTTCGACATACAAATCACCCGCCGGCGAACCGGGCGGGCCAGCCTCGCCTTCGCCG
Source organism: Pseudomonadota bacterium (assembly GCA_030538735.1). Lineage (GTDB taxonomy): Bacteria > Pseudomonadota > Gammaproteobacteria > Xanthomonadales > Xanthomonadaceae > Solilutibacter. Next base: position 672 of record JAUNTK010000063.1, on the reverse strand, counting down.
CTGAGGCGGATGCGGTCGCCGCTATCGACGCCCGCCGGGATCGTCACATCCAGCACCTTTTCCTTCTGCACCCGGCCATTGCCGTGGCAGCTCGTGCAGGGATTGGCGATGGTCTGGCCACGGCCGAGGCAGGCCGGGCACGGCTGCTGCATGCGGAACGGGCCGCGCTGCATAACGATCTGGCCGCGCCCGCTGCATTGGCCGCAGGTTTCCAGCTTGCCGTCTTCAGAACCACTGCCCTCGCAGTCCTCGCATTCAACCAAGCTCGGCAGTTCGATTTTCTTTTGCAGGCCGGCTACGGCTTCTTCCAAATCAAGATCGAGCCGGTAACCGACATCGGCACCCCGGCGCGCACGTTGCTGGCCGCCCATGCCGCCACCGAAGATGTTGCCGAAAATATCGCCGAAAATATCGCCCATATCCGCTGCATTGAAATCAAATCCGCCAAATCCACCGGCGCCGCCGCCCTGTTCAAAGACCGCGTGACCGAACTGGTCGTACTGACGTCTTTTTTCTGCATCACTCAATACCGCATAGGCTTCGGATGCCTCTTTAAATTTTGCTTCTGCTTCTTTATCTCCAGGGTTTATATCCGGATGGTACTTCTTTGCCAGTTTACGATAGGCTTTCTTTAACTCGTCATCTGTAGCCGACTTTGACACACCCAGAACC
>JAUNTK010000062.1 GCA_030538735.1 Pseudomonadota bacterium | reverse complement strand
GCAGACATCCGGGCAGTGGGTGAAGCCGATGAACACCAGCGTCCAATGGCCTTTCAGCGATTCATTGGTCAGCGCGCTGCCATCGTGGCGCAGCAGTTCAAACGGCGGCAGTGGCCGTGGTTTATCGAAGCATTTCAGCGCCTGCATCGGCGGGCAGGCCGGGGTCACCGCCGCCGCCACGCTCTGCAGCGGGTGATGCAGCCTGAAGCCGGCAGCGCCGTACAGTTTGAAGCCGGCGAACAGGCCAGCAACGATCGCCGCAAGGGCAACGATGATCAGAGTGGTGCGATTGAACATGGTGTTTCCATTGGAAATCCGCCCGCCATCATAACGGCCATCGCTATACTGGCGGCTGTTTCAGCCGACCCGATGCCCGTGAACGACGACGCCCAGCGCGATCTGCGCACCCTGATCGATTTCATCCGCTACGGTGCCAGCCGGTTCGGTGCCGCCGGCCTGACCTTCGGCCACAGCTATGACAATGCCTTGGACGAGGCCACTCAACTGGTGCTGCACGCCCTGCATCTGCCGCATGATTTGTCGCCGGTGTATGGCCAATCGCGGCTGACGGCGGCTGAAAAAGGCGAGATTCTCGAACTGTTCCGCCGCCGCATCGAAGAGCGCGTCCCGGCTGCGTATTTGACCGGCGAGGCGTGGTTTGCCGGGCTGTCGTTCAAATCCGACCCGCGTGCCTTGGTGCCGCGCTCGCCGATTGCCGAGTTGATCGAATCCGGTTTCGAGCCGTGGTTGGGTGGCCGCGAGGTCAATCGCGCCCTTGATATTTGCACCGGCTCGGGTTGCATCGCGATTGCGATGGCGCATTACAACCCGGATTGGCAAGTGGATGGCGTCGATATCAGCGATGAGGCGCTGGCCTTGGCCGAGGAAAACAAGGCGCGTTTGCTGGCCGGCAACGTGCGCTTGCTGAAATCCGATTTGTTCAGCGCGGTGGCCGGTGAGCGTTACCAATTGATCGTCACCAACCCGCCGTATGTCACCCACGATGAAACCGATGCGCTGCCGCCGGAATACGCCCATGAACCCGAGCTGGGCCTGCGCGCCGGCGATGACGGCCTTGATCTGGCGCTGAAAATCCTGCGCGATGCGCCCGATCATCTCACCGACGACGGCCTGTTGATCTGCGAAGTGGGCGAGGCCGAGCACGCGCTCAGCGCCTTGCTGCCGGAATTGCCGCTGGCGTGGGTCGAGTTCAAGGTCGGGCAGATGGGTATCTTCGTTGCCGAGCGCGCCGATCTGGTGGCACATCACGCGCATATCGCCGTGCTTGCCGCCAGCCGCGAATGAATACATTCGGCACGCTGTTGCGGGTCACGACCTTTGGCGAATCGCATGGGCCGGCGAGTGGCTGCGTGATCGATGGCTGCCCGCCCGGCATCGCCATCGCCGCCGATGATTTCGCCCACGATCTGGGGCGCCGCGCCACCGGGCGCTCGCGTCACACCTCGCAGCGCCACGAGGCCGATCAAGTCGAAATCCTGAGCGGCGTGTACGAAGGCATCAGCACCGGCACGCCGATTGCGCTGTTGATCCGCAATACCGATGCGCGCAGCAAGGATTACAGCGCCATCGCGCGCCAGTTCCGCCCCGGCCATGCCGATTACAGCTATTGGCAGAAATACGGCATCCGCGACCCGCGTGGCGGTGGTCGCAGCAGTGCGCGCGAAACCACGATGCGCGTGGCCGCCGGTGTCATCGCCAAAAAATGGTTGGCCGAGCGTTTTGGTGTGGTGGTGCGCGGCCATCTGGCGCAGATCGGCGATGTGCGGCCGCGCGCGCAGGATTGGGCGGTGGTCGAGACCAACCCGTTTTTCTGGCCGGATGCCGCGCAAGTGGCCGAGCTGGAAACGTATATGGATGCCCTGCGCAAATCCGGTGATTCGGTGGGTGCGTTGGTCGCAGTCGAGGCCACCGGCGTGCCGCCGGGCTGGGGTGCGCCCGTCTACGGCAAATTGAGCGCCGAGATTGGCGCAGCGATGTTGTCGATCAATGCGGTCAAGGGGGTGGAGATCGGCGATGGCTTCGATGTCGTGGCGCAAAAAGGCAGCGTGCATCGTGATTTGATGGGGAGCGATGGCTTCGCCAGCAATCACGCCGGCGGCATCCTTGGCGGCATCTCCACCGGCCAGGCCATCGTGGCGCGGGTGGCGTTCAAGCCGACCTCCAGCCTGCGTTTGCCGGCCGCGGGCCTGGATAGCGATGGCAATGAAGTCGAGATCGTCACCACCGGCCGCCACGACCCTTGCGTTGGCATCCGCGCCACGCCGATCTGCGAGGCGATGCTGGCGCTGGTATTGATGGATCAGGCGCTGCGGCACCGGGCGCAGTGCGCGGATGTCGGCGATGTGTTCCCTAAGGTGCTGTGAGCGTGGCCACTATGCTTGTTGACGGCCACCGCGTTTGCCCGCCATCTCGGGCGGGTCGTTTCCCGCTTTCAATATTCACGTACAGGTAGTTTTTTCATGAGCAAGAAATTCACCGTCGCCGTAGTCGGCGCCACCGGTGCCGTGGGCGAGACGATGTTGTCGATTCTGGCCGAGCGCAAATTCCCGATCGAGGAAGTGATCGCGCTGGCCAGCGAGCGTTCGGTGGGGATGGAAGTGAAATTCGGTATCGACGATGTCGAGATGCAAGACCTCGCCGGCTTTGACCCGACCGGCGTCGATATCGCGCTGTTCTCGGCAGGCGGCGCGATCAGCCAGGAATACGCGCCGAAGTTTGCCGCCGCCGGCGCGGTGGTGATCGATAATTCGTCGGCCTTCCGCTACGACGCAGACGTGCCGCTGGTCATCAGCGAGGTGAACCCGGAAGCGGTGAAAAACCGCCCGCGCGGGATCATCGCCAACCCCAATTGCTCCACCATGCAAATGCTGGTGGCGCTCGGCCCGATCCATCGCAAGGCCGGGATCGAGCGGATCAATGTGGCGACCTACCAATCCACCTCCGGTGCTGGCCGCAGCGGGATGGAAGAGCTGGGCCGGCAAACCGCCGAGCTGCTTAATTTCCAGCCGCCGGAGCCAAAGAAGTTCCCGGTGCAGATCGCCTTCAACCTGATCCCGCAGATCGATGAGTTTCTCGATAACGGCTACACCCGCGAGGAGATGAAGCTGGTCTGGGAAACGCGCAAGATTCTGGGCGATGACAGCATCCGGGTGAACCCGACCGCAGTGCGCGTGCCGGTGTTCTACGGCCATGCCGAGGCGGTCAATGTCGAGACCCGCGAGCCGATCAGCGCGGCCGAAGTGCGTGCCCTGCTGGAAGCCGCACCGGGCGTGGAAGTGGTCGATGAGTGCGTGCCCGGTGGCTATCCAACCCCGGTCACGCATGCCTCCGGCAACGATGCGGTGTATGTCGGGCGCATCCGTCAGGATGAATCGCACCCGCGCGCGGTCAATCTGTGGATCGTTGCCGACAACATCCGCAAGGGCGCGGCCTTGAACGCGGTGCAGATCGCCGAACTCGTTGCCAGCGAGACGTGAGCACGGCTAGAGTGCCGAGGATGAAGCGGAAACTGCTCAAATCGGCCTTGCTTACCGGCCTGCTCGCGCTGCTCGCTGCGCCAGCGTGGTCGCTGGGGCTGGGCCAGCTCAAACTGAAATCCAAACTCAACGAGCCGTTGCTGGCCGAGATCCCGATCATCAGCAGCGACCCGGGCGAGTTGGAAAACCTGCACGCACGTCTGGCCGCGCCAGAAACCTTCTTGCGCGTCGGCCTGCCGTTGCCGGACAAGATGGTCTCGGATTTGCGCTTTGCGTTGGCTTATGACGCCGAAGGCAAACCGTTTATCCGGGTGACCAGCCCCGGCCCGGTGGCGATGCCGATGATGACCTTCCTGCTGGAGGTCGATTGGGGCGATGGCCGCTTGGTGCGTGAATACTCGGTGCTGGTACAAGCGCCGGAAGCCGTGGCGGTGGCCAGCCAGCCGGAGATCGAGGCCCCGATTGCCGCGCCAAGCACCACGATTGAGCGCGATGCGCAAGCCGCTGCGTCAAGACCGGAAGCAAGCGCGCCCGCGCCAAGCCGCGCCACGGCATCGGCGGGTGCGGCCGTGCCGGCATCAACGGCATCCAGTACGCTGGCGCCAGTGCGTGCGGGTCAAACGCTGTCGGCGATTGCCGCCGGCCTGCGCCAACCGGGGCAATCGCTGGACGTGGTGATGGCGGCCTTGCTGCGCGACAACCCGCAGGCATTCATCAATGGCAACCCCAATTTGCTGCGGCAAGGGGCGGTATTGCAGGCACCGGATGCCGCCGCGATTGACGCGGCACGCAGCGATGGCACGCTGGAAACGCTCAATAACGAGATCGCACGCTGGCGCAATCGCCATGCCCGCCAAGCGGTGGATGTGGCCAGTGATGCTGCGCCGGCGCACGAGGCCACGGCCGCGCCGCGCGCCAGCGTCGCCGCTGCGGCTACCCGTGATGCACGTTTGGAAATCACGCCAGCCGCGAGTGCGGCAACAGCCAGCGCCAGCAATCGCAGCGGCAGTGGTGGTGAAGGAGATGCGGAAATGGCTCAACAGTTGCAGGAAGCGCACGAAACCATCGCCACCCGCGATGCCGAAGTAGCAGAACTGAAATCGCGGGTTGAAGAATTGGAAAACCTGCAGAAGCAGCAAGCCCAGTTGATCCAGATGAAGGACAGCGAATTGGCTGCGGCCCAGGGCAAGATGGAACAGGCAAATTCAGCCGAATCTGCCGTGCAAAGTGGCGGCGTGCTGTTGCCGATCGTGCTGGCCGCAGCGGCTGTTTTGGCCGTGTTGGCGGCATTGGGTTATTGGTTGCGCGGGCGTGGGCGTCGCGGCAAACCTGCCTCGGATAAGCCCAGTTTTGTGCGTGAGATGCCCGTCGCAGCGCCGACACCTGCTGCCGCGGTGGTTGAGCCCTCGCCTGAATTGCCGCCCTCAGCCGAGTTGCTGCCGCCCGCGCCGGCAAACGATCATCAGGATCACCAGCGCTCGACTGGCCAGGCCCCGGCCGCCATCGCAATCAAGGCACCGTCGTGGGTATCCGGCGCGCGCGGCGTCGAGTCCGTGGCTACAGACCCCGCACAACGTGTGGCGTGGACGTTCCCCAGTGATGGTGGAGTCGCGGCGATCGCTGCCTCGGCCGGCAGCGTGAGCGATGGCGTCGGGCATGGCGAAGGCGAGCCAATGCCAAGCGAATTGCCCGATGGCAAGGGCGTGTTCGATTTTCCCGAAGCGGCCGAGCTGGAGCCGTTGGCGCTGGAATCGAGCGCGTTTGAAATCATCGGCCAAGATGTGTTCGCGCCCGATGCGGCTGAACTCGACGCAGCCGAAGAAACCGAGGCATTTGAATCCACCGAGGACGAACGTCTGGCGTTGGCCCGCACCTATCTTGAACTTGGCGATCAATCGACGGCGCGCAATCTGCTGCGGCAAGTGATCGCCGATGGTGCGGCCGAACATGCCACCCATGCCCAGCTGCTGCTGGACCGGATGAGCTGATGGATAGCGGCGCAGCGCCTAAGCGTTGGGCGCTCGGCATCGAATACCAAGGCACGCATTACCTCGGCTGGCAGCGGCTGGGCGATAACGGCCCGACCTTGCAGCAAAGCCTGGAGGATGCGATCGCGGTCGTCGCCAATCAGCCGGTATCGACTGTCTGTGCCGGCCGTACCGATGCCGGCGTGCATGCGCGCTGCCAAGTGGTGCATTTCGATTCAACCGCCCGGCGCGATGTACGCGGCTGGATGCTCGGCATCACCGCCAATCTGCCGCACGATATGGCGGTGCGCTGGTGCGTGCCGGTGGCCGATGATTTCAGCGCACGTTTCTCCGCACGCGCACGCCGCTATCGCTATCGCTTGCTGAATCGTTCATCACGCGCAGGGCTCGGAAGGCAGTATTTGGCGTGGGAACGTCGCCCATTGGATGCGGCACTGATGCATGATGCGGCCCAGTGCCTGCTTGGTGAGCAGGACTTTTCCGCATTCCGCACCGTGCATTGCCAAGCGGCACACGCGCGGCGCGAGCTACAGGAGATCACGGTGACGCGCAGGGACGAGTGGGTGGAAATCGAGATTCAGGCCAATGCCTTCCTGCATCACATGGTGCGCAACATCGTTGGTTCGTTGATCCCGGTCGGCGCTGGTGAAAAGGCGCCAGGGTGGATCGGCGAACTGCTTGCTGGCCGTGATCGCACGCTTGCCGGGCCGACCGCGCCGGCCTCCGGCTTGTGTTTCCTGCACCCGATCTATCCCGCTCACTACGGCCTGCCAGCCGAAGTCAGTGACGTGGTGGCCGCATGAAGACGGCATCGGTGCGCACCCGGATCAAGATGTGTGGCTTCACCCGCGCCGGCGATGTGCGGGTGGCCTGCGAGTTGGGTGTCGATGCAGTCGGCTTGGTATTTGCCGAGGGCAGCCCGCGTGTCCTGCGCCCGGAAGAAGCGCGCGCCTTGCGCCAAGCGGTGATGCCGTTGGTCAGCGTCGTTGCTTTGTTCATGGACAATCCGCCGGCTCAGGTGCGCGAGATCGTGCGCCAGTTGCGCCCGGGCGTGCTGCAATTCCACGGCAATGAGGAAGATGCGTTTTGCCGCAGTTTCAATCTGCCCTACATCAAGACGATCCCGATGGCCGAGCGCGGCACGCTTGATGCCCTGGCGCTGCATGCGCGCTGGCCACACGCGGCGGCGTTCCTGTTTGATGGCCATGCCGAGGGCGCTCAGGGTGGGGCGGGGCGTGTGTTCGATTGGGCGCATCTGCCGCACGACACCACCAAGCCGATCATGGTGGCCGGCGGCCTGAACCCGGCCAATGTGCATGGCCTGATCACGACCCGTGCGCCGTGGGCGGTGGATGTCGCATCGGGGGTGGAATCCTCACCCGGGATCAAGGATGGCGATAAAATGCGTGCCTTCGTTGCCGAGGTTCACCGTGCCGATTGCGAAAACGAACATGAGTCTGGATACCGCTGGCCCGAGCCGGGCAAATGCGGCTGAAACCATCAGCGATTTCCACGCTTGGCCCGATGCCAACGGCCACTTCGGCCGCTTTGGCGGGCGTTTTGTCGCCGAAACCTTGATCGGCCCGTTGCAGGAATTGGCCGCTGCTTATGATGCCGCGCGCGTCGATCCAGCCTTCCAGCGCGCCTTCGATGAGGATTTGGCGCATTATGTTGGCCGCCCCAGCCCGATCTATTTCGCCGAGCGTTTGAGCCGCGAAAATGGCGGCGCGCGGATCCTGCTAAAGCGCGAAGACTTGAACCACACCGGCGCGCACAAGATCAACAACACCATCGGCCAAGCCTTGCTGGCGAGCCGCATGGGCAAGCCGCGCATCATCGCCGAGACCGGCGCCGGCCAGCATGGCGTGGCCAGTGCCACCGTCGCCGCCCGCCTTGGCTTGGAATGCGTGGTGTACATGGGTGCCACCGATATCGAGCGGCAAAAAGCCAATGTCTGGCGGATGAAGCTGCTTGGCGCGACGGTGGTGCCGGTCAGCTCCGGCTCGGCCACCTTGAAGGATGCCTTGAACGAAGCGATGCGCGATTGGGTGACCAATGTTGCCGACACTTTCTACATCATCGGCACCGTGGCCGGCCCCGACCCGTACCCGCGCATGGTGCGTGATTTCAATGCTGTGGTCGGCCGCGAAGCGCGCGCACAGATGCTGGCCGAATACGGCCGCCTGCCCGATGCGGTGACGGCCTGTGTTGGCGGTGGCAGCAACGCCATCGGCATCTTCTACGCCTTCCTCAACGACCGTGATGTGCGCATCGTCGGTGCCGAAGCGGCGGGCGAGGGCATTGCGACGGGGCATCATGCGGCATCGCTGGCCGCAGGCCGCCCCGGCGTGCTGCATGGCAACCGCACCTACGTGATCTGCGATGACGAAGGCCAGATCAGCGAAACCCATTCGGTCAGTGCCGGGCTTGATTACCCCGGCGTCGGCCCCGAGCACGCCTTCTTGAAAGAAACCGGGCGCGCCGATTACCTCGGCATCACCGATGACGAGGCGCTGGCCGCCTTCCATCTACTGGCCAAAACCGAGGGCATTCTGGCCGCGCTGGAATCCAGCCATGCCATCGCCCAAGCACTCAAATTGGCCAAGGACATGCCGAAGGACGCCATCGTGCTGTGCAATCTGTCCGGGCGTGGCGACAAGGATGTGCACACGATTGCTGCACGCGAGGGGATCGTGCTGTGAGCCGCCTCGATACGCGCTTGGCCCGCCTGCGCGATGCCGGCCGCAAAGCGCTGATCCCCTTCGTTACCGCTGGCGACCCTGCGCTCGCCGCCACCGTGCCGGTGATGCGCGCCTTGGCGGCGGCGGGTGCCGATGTGATCGAGCTTGGCGTGCCGTTTTCCGACCCGATGGCCGATGGCCCGGTGATCCAACTGGCCTCGGAGCGGGCAATTGCCCGCGGTGCCGGCTTGAATCATGCGCTGGCGGCCACTGCCGAATTTCGCCAGCACGATGCCGATACCCCGGTGGTGTTGATGGGCTATCTCAACCCGATCGAGATTCGCGGTGCCGAGACCTTCGCCCAACAAGCCGCCGAAGCGGGCGTCGATGGCGTGCTGCTGGTCGATCTGCCGCCCGAGGAAGCGGCCGAGATACGCGCCGCGTTTGCCAGCCATGGCGTGGCGCTGATCTGGCTGGCATCGCCCACCACCGATGCAACGCGCTTGGCGATGTTGAACCAGATCGCCGAGGGCTATCTGTACTACGTCAGCTATGCCGGGGTGACCGGGGCGGATCATCTGAAAACCAGCGATGCCGGCGCACGTTTGGCGGCGATCCGCGCCCAATGCCCGGTACCGGTGATGGCCGGCTTCGGCATCAAGGATGCAGCCAGCGCGGCGGCAATGGCGCAATCCGCCGATGGCGTGGTGGTGGGCAGCGCCTTGGTCGCGGCCTTGGCGGATGCGGCAACCCCCGATCAGGCGGCGCAGCGTGCGGCTGATTTCATCGCCCCGCTGCGTGCGGCACTGGATGGTACTGGCCCGGCGTCGGCTAAACTGGCGCGTTGATTCAAGGAGCAGCGAAGACACCATGTCCTGGCTCAAAAAACTGACCTCATCGCGCATCCGCACCGAAGGTGCCGGTGAGCGCAAGCGCAATGTCCCGGAAGGGTTGTGGGAAAAATGCGACCGCTGCGGCGCGGTGCTGTATCGCCCGGAGCTGGAAGCGAATATGGAGGTCTGCCCGAAATGCAGCTTCCATATGCCGATCCGTGCGCGCGCCCGGTTGGCCGCGTTTCTGGATGCAAACAGCGGCAAAGAAATCGGCGCCAAACTTGGCCCGACCGATGTGTTGAAGTTCAGGGATCAGAAAAGGTATTCCGATCGCATCAAGGCCGCGCAGAAAGCCACCGGCGAGCGCGATGCCCTGATCACCCTCGAAGGCACGCTGAAGCGGCGCCCGATCGTCGCCAGCGCGTTTGATTTCGCCTACATGGGTGGCTCGATGGGCTCGGTGGTGGGCGAGCGTTTCGCGCTGGGCGCGGAGCGCGCCGCCGAGATCGGATCACCGTTTGTCTGCTTTGCCGCCAGTGGTGGCGCGCGCATGCAGGAAAGCCTGTTTTCGCTGATGCAAATGGCCAAGACCTCGGCTGCGCTTGGCCGTTTGCGCGCCAAGGGGCTGCCGTATTTCTCGGTGCTGACCCATCCGACCACGGGCGGCGTTTCGGCCAGCTTCGCGATGTTGGGCGATGTCAATATCGCCGAGCCGCAAGCCCTGATCGGCTTCGCCGGCCCGCGTGTGATCGAACAAACCGTGCGCGAAAAACTGCCCGAAGGCTTCCAGCGCAGCGAATTTCTGCTTGAACACGGCGCCATCGACCAGATCTGCGACCGCCGCGAATTGCGTGATCGCATCGCCGATCTTTCGGCCTTGCTGATGCAGCAACCGCATCCGCCGGAGGACACGGAGTTGGTCGCATGAGCCGCAAATACTTTGGCACCGATGGCATCCGCGGCCGGGTTGGGCAGGGGGCGATTTCCGCTGATTTCGTGCTGCGCCTTGGTAATGCCTATGGCCATGCCCTCGTTGCGCGCAATGCGCATCCTTGGCGCAAGCCGATGGTATTGATCGGCAAAGACACGCGCATTTCCAACTATATGTTTGAGGCCGCACTCGAAGCCGGGTTGGTGGCGGCTGGCGTCGATGTGCAGTTGATGGGGCCGATGCCGACGCCCGCCGTCGCCCATCTGACCCGCTCGCTGCGCGCCGATGGCGGCATCGTGATTTCCGCCTCGCACAACCCGCATCACGATAACGGCATCAAGTTTTTTTCCGCCGAAGGCAGCAAGCTGGATGATGCCGCCGAGCTCGCCATCGAGGCCGCCTTGGATCTGCCGTTTCGCACGGTCGAATCCGATCAGCTCGGCCGTGCGGTGCGCGTGCGCGATACGGTGGGCCGCTATGTCGAGGCCTGCAAAAACTCGGTGCCGAAGGGCTTTGATCTGGGTGGCATGAAGATCGTGGTCGATTGCGCCAATGGCGCGAATTATCAGCTTGGCCCGCTGGTATTGCGCGAGCTGGGCGCGCAGGTGGATGCAATCGGCGTCGAGCCGAATGGTTTGAATATCAACGATGGCGTTGGCTCGACCCACCCGGAAAAACTGGTCGATCAGGTGCGCAAGAGCGGCGCGGCGCTTGGCATCGCGTTTGATGGCGATGGCGACCGGGTGTTGTTTGTCGATGCAGGCGGCCATGTGCGTGATGGCGATGACCTGCTTTGGCTGCTGGCGCAGGATTGGCAGCAAACTGGCCGTCTGCGTGGCCCGGTGATCGGCACCTTGATGAGCAATTACGGCTTGGAAAAGGCCTTGGCCGGGGCCGGTATCGGCTTTCTGCGGGCCAAGGTCGGCGATCGTCATGTGCATCAGATGCTCAAAGACAAGCAAGGCATCCTGGGCGGTGAGACCTCCGGCCATTTGCTTTGTCTTGATCGCGGCAGCACGGGCGACGGCATCATCGCCGCCTTGCAGGTGTTGGAGGTATTGGTCAGGCGCGGGGTATCGCTGGCAGATGGTTTGGCCGGGATGGACAAGCTGCCGCAGAAAACCGTCAATGTTCAGGTCGCGCCGGGCAGCAAGCCCGCCGAGGATGCCAGCGTGCAACACGCGCTCGGTGCTGCGCAAAGCAAGGTGCAGGGCCGTGGCCGCGCCTTCTTGCGGCCATCCGGCACCGAGCCGGTGGTACGGGTCACGGTCGAGGCCGACGATGCCGAACTGATGCAGGAAACGCTCGACGCACTGGCCGCTGCGGTGCGCGCCGCCGCCTGATGACTGGACCCTGCAAGCGGCTTGGCTGGCGTCTTACAATGATTGGCTCGCCGCACCCTTGAACATCGCCATGACCAGCCGCATCCCGACCCTCGATATCCGCCGTTTTACCCATCCGGCCAGTGCCGAAGACCGCGCCGCGTTTGTCAATGAGCTGGCGGAGACCTATCGCGAGTGGGGCTTTGCCGGGATCAGCGGCCACGGCATTGATGATGCGCTGGTCGATGCGGCTTATGCCGATTTCAAGGCGTTCTTCGCCTTGCCGGAGCAGACCAAGCGTAACTACCATCTGGCCGGGCAGGGTGGCGCGCGCGGCTATACGCCGTTCGGCATCGAAACCGCCAAAGGTGCGCAGTATTTCGATCTCAAAGAGTTCTGGCATATCGGCCGCGAGATTGCGCGTGATTCGCACAATGCCGAGGTGATGCCGGCCAATGTCTGGCCGGATGAAGTGCCCGGCTTTGAAGCCACTGGTTACGCGCTGTATCAGGCGCTGGATGATCTTGGCGCGCAGGTGTTATCGGCGCTGGCGATCTCGCTGGAACTGCCGGAAAACTGGTTTGCCGACAAGACCAACGAGGGCAACTCGATCCTGCGCCCGATCCACTACCCGCCGATCACCAGCGCCGAAGTACCGAACGTGCGCGCCGGTGCGCATGAAGACATCAACCTGATCACCTTGCTGGTCGGTGCCAGTGCCGCCGGCCTGGAAGTGCTTTCGCGCAAGGGCGAGTGGGTGGCCTATACCGCCGCGCCTGGCACCATCGTGGTCAATATCGGCGACATGCTGCAGCGCCTGACCAACCATGTGTACCCCTCGACCACTCATCGTGTGGTCAACCCGCCGGGTGACGCGGCGCGCCAGCCGCGCTATTCGACCCCGTTCTTCCTGCACCCGAATCCCGACTTCCTGATCGATGTATTGCCGCAATGCGTGAGCGCGGACAACCCCAGCCGTTATCCGCAGGCGATTACCGCGCATGGCTATCTGCTGGAGCGCCTGCGCGAGATCAAACTGGCCTGATCGCTGGGCCGGCTTGTCGGCCCGATGGGTGGATCCCGATCACGACACGCCTCTCGGCCGGGCCCGACCTGAGTTGCGGCTAAAGCTATTCATCTTGCTGCCGTCAATGCAGATGCAACCCGTCGCCCCGGTCGCCGGTTGCATCGGCACCCCGTCGCATTGGCCGGCGGAGGGTGAGGGATGGCTGGCAGGAGAGATGACTTTTGAATTGGCTGCACAAGCTCAACCCGTTTGTGATCAAGCCTGGATCGAAGGATCCGGCCATCGTGCGCTATCTGGCGTTGGAATACGTGCGCCGCGAAGTACCGATGACCTATTCCGCGCAGGCCGGCGGGCTGGTGTTGCTGGTGATCGGGGCCAGTCTCGCCCATCCGTGGGTGCTGGCCTTGGGCGTGCTGCGCTTGGTGGTCGATGGCACCAGTCGCTGGTTCATGCGGCGCTTCCGTCGCGCGCTTGAAGATGGCGGCTCGCCTGACCACCTGCTGCGCTGGCGCAAGCCCGGTTATTTCCTGATCGGCTTTACCTGGGGCATGGTTGGCTGGCCGGCGTATCTCAGCCCGGCAGCGCAGATCCAGTCATCGCTGTTGGTCGGGATATCGCTGTTGTCGATGGTCATCATGATGGCCTCCGTCTGTTACATCCCGGCCCTGTTCACCATGACCACGCTGGGCTTCACGTTGGCATTTTTGCCAGTGCTGGTGCTGGTGGACAAGGTGCCATTGGTGGTTTTGCTGATTGGCATCCCCGTCTTGCAATTCATGCTGTGGGATTTGGCCCGCCACAACCACACCACACTGTCTAACATGCTGGAAATGCAGGTCGAGCGCGATCTGGCATTGGTCGAGCAGAAAGCGGTGATATCGGCATTGGATGATTCGCGCCAGCAAGCCACCCGGCTTGCGCTCAGCGATGTCTTGACCGGCCTGCCCAATCGGCTGGGTTTTCTGGAGCGCATCGATGCCCTGATCAATACGCCGGATGCGCGTTTCCAGTTGCTGCTGCTGGATCTTGACCACTTCAAGAACATCAACGACACACTTGGCCACAATGCCGGCGATGCCTTGCTAATCGAGGCCGCGCGCGTGCTGGAAGATGGCGGGGCTGCTGGCGGAAAGCCACATTACGTGGCGCGGCTGGGCGGTGATGAATTTGCCGTCATCCTGCACGACGATCAGGATGACCACTACGCCGATGGCCTGCACAAACGTTGGCTGAGTACGTTCTCGCAAGTGCAGCTGCCAAAATTCGGGCGTTTTTCAGGCAGCCTGACCTGCGGTGCCGCGCAATGGCCCAAAGATGGTGCCGACCGCGCATCGCTGCTGCATGCCGCCGACATGGCGCTGCGCAAGGCCAAGGTGATCCGCCGTGGCAGCTTTCTCGATTTCGATGCGCAGATGGTCGATGTGTTCGAGCGCGAAACCAGCATCGCCAATTTGTTGGCCGGCAGCATCGAGGAGCAATTGTTTGTTTTCCATCTGCAGCCGCAGGTGGATATCCGCGATGGGCGGATCATTGGTGCGGAGATCCTGACCCGCTTCACCGATCTGGAACTGGCGAAATTCCCGGTGCAGTTGGTGTTTGATGTTGCCGAGGAGCGTGGCCTGGGGCAGCGGCTGGCAACGGTGCTGCTGGATCGCTCGGCCGAGACCGTGATGGAACTGCAGCCATACATGAAGCGGCGCGTGCCGATTGCGATCAATCTCTCGCCGTCCACGCTCAGAAACCCGGCGGGCTTGCTTGACCAGTTGGCTGGATTGATGGCGCGTGGTCTTCGGCCCGACATGATCAAGCTGGAAATCACCGAGGACGCCATTTCCGGGCGCGGTCTGGAAACCGTTGGCGATGCGATGAGCCAGATCGCCGGATTGGGTTTCGCCCTGTCGCTTGATGACTTTGGTACCGGGCAATCGGCGCTGGCCCATTTGCACTCGTTGCCGATCCACGAAATCAAGATCGCCAAGCGTTTTGTCGACCCGATTGCGCAAGGTGGCCGCACCCTGGATTTGGTGCGCAAGGATGAGGCGATCGTGCGCGCCACCCTCAACCTGAGCCGGCAGTTGGGCATGCGCTGCGTGCTTGAGGGCGTGGAAACGCGCGAACAGGCGGAATGCCTGCAGGCGATGGGGGCGGAAATCGCGCAGGGCTATTACTGGGCAAGACCGATGCCGGTCATGGATTTCATGGAGATGCTCAGGCGCAATGTCGAGCAAACGGGTAAAATCGACGTTTTCGCCGAGAAAAGCCCATGCGTCGCAAGATAGCCGCCGGAAACTGGAAATTGAATGGCGACCGTGCCTTCGCCCATGAACTGGTCGATGCCTTGCAGGCACCGGATGTTGATGGCGTCGAGGTGCTGCTGTTCCCGCCGCTGGCCTATCTGGCCGAACTGATCGCCAAGCATGATGGTGCGGGTATCGGCTTTGGCGCGCAGGATGTCAGCCAGCACGCCAAGGGCGCGTATACCGGCGAAATCTCCGCAGCGATGCTGGGCGATATCGGCGCCAGCCACAGCTTGGTTGGCCATTCCGAGCGCCGCCAATATCACGGCGAAACCAGCGCCATCGTGGCGGCCAAATTCGCCGCTGCCAAGGCCGGCGGCATCGTGCCGGTGCTGTGTGTCGGCGAAACGCTCGATCAGCGCGAAGCCGGGCAAACCGAAGCCGTGGTGGCCGAGCAACTGGCGGCGGTATTCGACCTGCTGGGCGCGGATGCGCTCGATGCGGCGATCGTCGCCTATGAGCCGGTCTGGGCGATTGGCACCGGCAAGACCGCCAGCCCGGCCGAGGCGCAGGCCGTACATGCATTCATCCGTGGCGAAGCGGCCAAGCATGATGCTAAGATTGCCGGCTTGCTGCCGATCCTCTACGGCGGCAGCGTAAAGGCCGACAATGCCGCCGAGCTGTTCTCGCAGCCCGATGTCGATGGCGGCTTGGTGGGCGGTGCCTCGTTGGTGGCCGCTGATTTCAACGGCATCATCGCGGCTGCGGTGGCCACACGGAACTGATCATGCTGCTCTGGGTTCTCAATATTTTCTACGTGCTGATCGCGCTTGCGATGATCGTGCTCATTCTTATGCAACGCGGCTCGGGTGCTGCGGCCGGCTCCGGCTTTGGCGGTGGCGCATCGTCCACTGTGTTTGGTGCGCGTGGCTCGGCCAACTTTCTCTCCAAGTCAACCAAATGGTTGGCGGTGGTATTCTTCGGCATGACCTTGGGCATGGCGTGGATGCATATGCAGGGTGCGCGCAACGCAGGCCAGCAACACGCTGATCTGGGCGTGATGGGGCAGGCTGCGTCGGCCAATGACACGCCCAGCGCCGTACCGGCCCCGGCCATCCCAAGCGTGCCATCGGTGCCGGCCGCGCCTGCACCGGAACAAGCGGTGCCGGCTGCGCCAGAAGCGCAAAATACAGGCGAAAAATCGCCGCAAGAGAACTGAAACCAGATACAATGAGCGCCGCCCATCGCATGATGAATGCGGTGGGTGATATGCCCAGGTGGCGGAATTGGTAGACGCACTACCTTGAGGTGGTAGCGGCTTAGGTCGTAGGGGTTCGAGTCCCCTCTTGGGCACCATTTTTTGCGTTTGCGGGCCTTTCGGGGCCCGCAAGCATGACAGCCACGCCGCGTCCCTCACGCGGCCTAGCCGACGAGACTGCACGTGCTGGCCGAATACCTGCCGACCCTGCTGTTTTTGATTGTTGCCACCGGTATCGGCATCGCGCTGATCATCATCGGTAACGTCGTGGGCCCGAAAAAGCCCAGCGCCGAGAAACTCGCCCCATACGAGTGCGGCTTCCTCCCGTTCGAGGATGCGCGCATGCAGTTTGATGTGCGTTATTACTTGATCGCGATCCAGTTCATCATTTTCGATCTGGAAATCATCTTCATCGTGCCGTGGACGCAGGTCTTCATGGAGATCGGTGCGCGCAGCCTGGTCACGATGGGCTTGTTTGTCGGGATGCTGTTCCTCGGCTTCATTTACGTCTGGAAGAGGGGGGCACTCGAATGGGAGTGAGCCATACGCCGTTCTTCAACCCACTGCCGGAAGGCCGTCTGGATGATCTGCTGCGCCCGGAGCACGACAACCCGGTGATGCAGCAAGGCTTTGTCACCACCAGCATGGATGCGCTGTGGAACTGGGCGCGCACCGGCTCGATGTGGCCGATGACGTTCGGCTTGGCCTGCTGCGCGGTGGAGATGATGCATGCCGGTGCCGCGCGTCTGGATATGGATCGCTTCGGCGTGGTGTTCCGCCCCAGCCCGCGCCAATCCGATGTGATGATCGTCGCCGGCACCCTGGTCAACAAGATGGCCCCGGCGCTGCGCAAGGTCTATGACCAGATGCCCGAGCCAAAGTGGGTGATCTCGATGGGTAGCTGCGCCAACGGCGGCGGTTACTACCACTACTCGTATTCGGTGGTGCGCGGCTGTGACCGCGTGGTGCC
>JAUNTK010000061.1:14109-16905 GCA_030538735.1 Pseudomonadota bacterium | reverse complement strand
ATGCGACACGCCAAGCACCGTCAACAGACAGAAAATCCCAGGTAACCCGATGATTTTTTCCCCCGGCCAGACTGAAACCGATATCGACAGTGCAAGCAGCGGCATGTTCGCCAACCTCGCCGCCGATCCGCTGGCCGATGAACTCACCCATATCGTTGAACTGGCCGCGCAAGTGCTGGATGCGCCGATGGCCTTCATCGCCGCCGGTTACGGCGACCAGGCCGAGTTGGTCGTGGCGCATGGTGGATGCAACGACAACAAGCACCCGGCATTGCAACTGGCCACGCCGGCATTCCCGCTGATTTCGATCACCGATAGCCACACGGATCCGCTGCTTGCCAAGCATCCGGCCAGCGATGATTGCGCAATCCGCGCCTGCTACGCCAGCGCGCTGTTCAACGAGCGCGGCAGCTGCATCGGCAGTCTGGTGGTGGCCTATCGCGAACCACGCGCGCATATCGATGCCGCGCAAACCACCCTGCTGCAACGGGTCAACAAGGTTGCCGCACAGCTGTTGGAGCGCTTCCATCTGGTCAACCGCCATCGCGTGCTTTCCCAGGTGATGCGCGCGGTCTACACCCCGGTGGTGGTCTGCGACAGCAACAACCGCGTCGAGTTCGCCAACTGGGCCGCCTGCGATCTGTTCGATGACGGCATGACCCCGCTGCGTGGACGCCCACTGGCATCGCTGTTCGAGCATTCCCCCGATGCCGCCAGCCCGGAATTCCAAGCGTGGTTGAACACCCCGCAAGACACCACTAACGGCAGCATGGTGTTGCGCAACATCCGACTGCAGCAGCCCGGCGGCAAGATCCGGGTGATGGAATCGCTGCACTCATTGTGGCGGCTGGGCACGACCACCGGCTCATCGCTGGTGATGCGCGACATCACCGAAACCTACTCGCAGCAAAAGCGGTTCCGCGAAGTGGCGATGACCGATTCACTGACCGGCCTGCCCAATCGTCTTGCCGCACTGGAGCAGATCGAGATCGTGTTGAAGCGCGACAAGCAGGCGCTGGCACTGGCGATCATCGACATCCACAATTTCAAATCGCTCAACGACACACTAGGCCACAACACCGGCGACATCTTTCTGCAGCTGGTATCCAGCCGCCTGCAATCGGAAAGCCCGGTCGGTGCCACTCTGGCCCGGATCGGCGGCGATGAATTCATGCTGGTCGCCCCCAATATCGATGAGCACGAGGCGGAGATCCTGCTGCAACGCATGTTGATCGCAATCGCCCGCCCCAGCCATATCGATGGCCATCTGATTCAGGCCGATGGCCGCGCCGGCTATGTTGTGACTGATGCCGATGCCGATTGCACATCCAGCGATCTGATGGCACGCGCCGATCTGGCCCTGTACCGTGCGCGCGCCAACAACATGCACCGCCCGTGCAAGTTCGATATCTCGATGCGTCAGGATGCCCTTGAGCATCGGCGCATGGATCTTGAACTGCGCCGCGCCTATGCCAATGATGAATTCGAGCTGCATTACCAACCGCAGATCGATCTTGCCAGCGGCCAATTGATCGGGGCCGAAGCCCTGCTGCGCTGGCGTCACCCCGAGCGCGGCCTGCTCGCCCCGATCCATTTCATCGATGCCTTGACCAACAGCCCGATCGCCTCATCGGTGGGCAGTTGGGTGCTGGAACAAGGCTGCCGCGATGCGATGCGGTGGCCGCTGATCAATGGCAGGCCGATCACGGTCAGCATCAATCTGTTTCCTAGCCAGATTTCCGATGGCAGCCTGCAAACCGCGGTCTGCGATGCGCTGGCAAAAACCGGCCTGCCAGCCGAACGGCTGGAACTGGAAATCACCGAGTTCATCGCCCTGAATCCCAACGACGAGGCCACCGGCGTATTCAACCGGATCAATCGCCTTGGCGTGCGGCTGGCCTTCGATGATTTCGGCACCGGCTATGCCTCGCTCTCGGTGTTGCAGCGCTTCCCGATCGACCGGATCAAGATCGACCGCTCGTTTGTCCGCGACATGCTGGAAAACCCGAGCGATGCCGCCATCGTGCAATCGATCGCCACCATCTCGCACAACCTGCAGATGGATGTGGTGGCTGAAGGCGTGGAAAACGACCTGCAGGCGCATCAACTGCAGCTCTACGGCTGCAGCAGCGCACAAGGCTATCTGTATGCGCCGCCACTGGGCCCGGATGCCTTCCTCACCTGGGTCAACCGGATCGAGCGCGCGGACACCCCGCCCGTCTGAACGCGCCTCACGCCGGCAACGGCAGATACACCTCGCCCTTCATCAGCACCCGCGCGCTGCGGCTCATCACCGCTTTCTTCACCGCCCATTGGCCATCGATCTGCACGGCCGCCGCACCGACACGCAAAGTGCCGGAAGGGTGGCCGAAGCGCACGGCTTCGCGCGCACCGCCACCGGCCGCCAAATTGACCAAGGTGCCGGGCACGGCGGCGGCAGCGGCAATCGCGACGGAGGCCGTGCCCATCATCGCGTGGTGCAGCTTGCCCATCGACAGCGCACGCACGCGCAGGTCGATGGCATCGGCGGTGATGGTCTTGCCGCTGGAACTGGCGTACTCCGCGGCGGGCGAAACAAACGCCACCTTCGGCGTGTGCTGGCGCTTGGCCGCTTCACTCGCATCACCGATCAGCCCCATGCGCAACGCACCAGCCGTGCGGATTTGCTCGAACATCGCCAACGTGGCGGCATTGCCATTGATGTCCTTCTGCAACTCGCTGCCCGACATGCCAATGTCGGCGGCGTTGACAAACACGGTCGGGATGCCGGCGCTGATCATCGTCGCCAGCAACGTG
>JAUNTK010000061.1:0-14099 GCA_030538735.1 Pseudomonadota bacterium | reverse complement strand
CCGGGCACGTCCAACGCATCGACCACATGGCCCGTCGGGAACATCGCCCCGCCTTCCTCGCCATCATCGGAGGGGTCGATAAATTCCAGCACGATCTCGGCCGCCGGGAAGGCCACGCCATCCAGCTCGAAATCGCCCAGCTCAACCACTTGCCCGCCCTGCACCGGCACATGCGCGATGATGGTCTTGCCGATATTGGCCTGCCAGATGCGCACTTCAACCATGCCATCAATCAGCCGCTCGGCCGGGATGTAACCATTGGCAATCGCGAACGGCCCGACCGCGCTGGATAGATTGCCGCAATTACCCGACCAATCAACAAACGCCTCACCGATCGCGACTTGGCCGTAGAGATAATCAACATCATGGCCGGGCTGGCTGGATTGGGAGATGATCACCGTCTTGCTGGTGCTGGAGGTCGCGCCGCCCATGCCATCGATATGCTGGGCATAAGGGTCGGGCGAGCCGATCACCCGCATCAACAACGCATCGCGCGCCGGGCCGGGCTGCTGCGCATTGGCCGGCAAGTCATCGAGACGAAAGAACACACCTTTGCTGGTGCCGCCGCGCATATAAGTGGCGGGGATACGGGTTTGTGCGGGGATGGTCATGGCGGGTCTCAATCAAGGTCGGAGATGGTGGAATCAAGCAGCGCCTGCAGGCCGCGTGTAGCGCCCCAGATGCGGATGACATCGATATGCGTGGGTAGGTCGATGTAATAGAACAGATGACGGGAGAAGCCTGGCAGTGGATGGAAGCGCAGTGGCCCGGCTAGCCCGTCCACCCACGCTGCGTGGTGCATGGAGCCGATGGCCGGGAACTCGGCAAGCATTTTTTCGGTGTTGGCCACCGCATCAATGAACGCCAACTCCAGCGCCAAGCCGCCTTGCCCGGCATACCAAGCGGCAGCGGCAGCCACATCGCGTTTGGCCTGCGCACGCCAGCGCACCGGCTTCATTTCTCGGCCCGGGCCCGTGCCTGTTCACGCAGCTTGTCGAAAAAACCCGGCTCCAACGGCTCGGCCGGCCCCGACGCCAAGCCTTCGGCGATCAACTGGCGCAAGAATTCCTCGGCCTTGCGCCGCTGGTGCTGGCGGATCAAGTCGCGCACATAATCCGAGGTGCTGGAATAGCCGCCCTCGCGCACTTCTTCATCGACAAATGCTTTTAGCGGCTCGCTAAGCGAGATATTCATGGTGGCCATGATGGCGGCTCCGATGGCAGTTTTTGCCATTTAAGCTTAGCGCGAGACGCTGGGTGCTTCAATCCGTTGCCGGCTTGCGCGCCTACGCCGTTGCGAGCGCGGCAAGGCGGTGCATGCCATTGCTCCAGCGAACGCTGAGGCCCGTTGATACTTCACTAACGATGAGGCCGCTGATACTTAAGTGTCGAGTAACGTAAAGATCACCATAGTCCCCAGTCTGCGCTGGGGCGACGCTATCTGGCCATTTCAATCTCGCAGCAAGCGCATGATTTGCGCGGGTGGGTGCAGCACGCCATCGTAGGAACTACTCAGGCCGCGTGGTTGCCCGCCAAAAAATCCTGCGCAAAGCGCTGCAACACACCACCGGCACCATGCACGTCCACTTCTTCGGCGGTATCAAGGCGGCATTTCACCGGCACTTCAACGCGCTCGCCGTTGCGGCGGTGGATCACCAGCGTGAGGGTTGCGCCCGGGGCAGGCGTGCCCACCACATCGAAGGTTTCGCTGCCGTCGATGGCGTAGGTTTTGCGGGTTTCGCCAGCCATGAACTCCAGCGGCAGCACGCCCATGCCGATCAAGTTGGTGCGGTGGATGCGCTCGAAGCCTTCGGCCACGATGGCTTCAACGCCGGCCAGGCGCACGCCCTTGGCCGCCCAATCGCGCGAGCTGCCTTGGCCGTAATCGGCACCGGCGATGATGATGAGCGGTTGGCCGCGATCCATATAGGTTTCGATGGCTTCCCACATCCGCATCACCTTGCCTTCCGGCTCCAGCCGTGTCAGCGAGCCTTGTTTGACTTCACCACCCACCACCGCCATTTCGTTGATCAGTTTGGGGTTGGCAAACGTGGCGCGCTGCGCGGTGAGGTGGTCGCCGCGGTGGGTGGCGTAGGAGTTGAAGTCTTCTTCAGGCAGGCCCATCTTGGCCAGATATTCGCCCGCGGCGCTGGAGGCCAGAATGGCGTTGGATGGCGAAAGATGATCGGTGGTGATGTTGTCGCCCAGCACCGCCAGTGCGCGCATCCCCTGCATGGTGCGCTCACCGGCCAGCGCGCCTTCCCAGTACGGTGGGCGGCGGATATAGGTGCTTTGCGGGCGCCAGTCGTACAGCGGGCTAACCTGCTCGGCTGATTCCACCCGCAGCTTGAACATCGGCTCGTAGACGCGGCGGAAGAACTCCGGCTTGACGCTTTCCTTCACCACGGCGTCGATCTCGGCATCACTTGGCCAGATGTCTTTCAGGCGCACGGCGTTGCCATCTGCATCGACGCCCAGCACGTCTTTTTCGATATCAAAACGCATGGTGCCGGCAATCGCGTAGGCGATCACCAAGGGCGGCGATGCCAAAAACGCTTGCTTGGCATACGGGTGGATGCGGCCATCAAAATTGCGGTTGCCCGATAGCACGGCGGTGGCGTACAGGTCGCGCTCGATGATTTCTTGCTGGATGGCGGGGTCGAGCGCGCCGGACATGCCGTTGCAGGTGGTGCAGGCAAAGCCGACGATGCCAAAACCCAGTTGCTCCAACTCACCCAGCAGTCCAGCTTCTTGCAGATACAACTCCACCGCCTTCGAGCCCGGTGCCAGCGAGGATTTCACCCACGGTTTGCGCCGCAAGCCACGCGCATTGGCATTGCGCGCCAGCAAAGCCGCGGCAATCACATTGCGCGGGTTGGAGGTATTGGTGCAGGAGGTGATCGCGGCGATGATGACCGCGCCATCGGGCAGTTTGCCTTGCGCCTCTTCGGCACGCGCCTTGTCCAAATCCACCGCGATGCCGCGCTCGGCCAATGCGCTGACCGGCAGGCGGCGATGCGGGTTGGAGGGGCCGGCCATCGTGCGCTCAACGCTTGCTAGGTCGAACCTCAGCACGCGCTCGTATTCGGCGGTCTTGAGATCATCCGCCCACAGGCCGGCGGCCTTGGCATAGGTTTCGACCAGTTGCACCTGCGCCTCGTCGCGGCCGGTCAGGCGCAGATAATCCAGCGTTTGCTGATCGATGTAGAACAGTGCGGCAGTGGCACCGTATTCCGGCGTCATATTGGCGATGGTGGCGCGGTCACCGATGGTCAGATGCGCGGCACCTTCGCCGTAAAACTCCAGATAGGCACCGACCACTTTTTGCGCGCGCAGGAATTCGGTCAGCGCCAGCACGATGTCGGTGGCGGTGATGCCGGGCGCAGGCTTGCCGGTGAGCTCCACCCCGATGATGTCCGGCAGGCGCATCCACGAGGCGCGGCCCAGCATCACGTTCTCGGCCTCCAACCCACCGACGCCGACCGCGATCACGCCCAACGCATCGACATGCGGGGTATGGCTATCGGTGCCGACGCAGGTATCGGGGAAGGCGACGCCGTTATCCACATACACCACCGGCGACATCTTCTCCAGATTGATCTGGTGCATGATGCCGTTGCCAGGCGGAATCACATCCACATTCTTAAAGGCCAACTTGGTCCAGTTGATAAAGTCAAATCTGTCTTCGTTGCGGCGGTCTTCAATGGCGCGGTTGCGCTCAAACGCGTCCTCCACATAGCCGCCGCATTCCACCGCCAGCGAGTGATCCACAATCAACTGGGTCGGCACCACTGGGTTGATTTTGGCCGGGTCGCCACCGGCATCGGCGATGGCATCGCGCAGGCCGGCCAAATCCACCAGCGCGGTCTGGCCCAAGATGTCGTGGCAGACCACGCGCACCGGGAACCACGGGAAATCCAGATCGCGCTTGCGGTGAATCAACTGGCCAAGGTAATCGTTTAATTGCGCGGGCGCGGCGCGGCGCACCAGGTTTTCGGCATGGATGCGCGCGGTGTAGGGCAGCTTGGCGTAGGCACCGGGCTCGATCGCATCGACGGCCTCACGCGCATCAAACCAATCAAGTTGAGTGCCGGGAAGGGGTTTCTTATGCGCGGTATTCGACATGGGGCCAGCTCCTTGTGCAGACTAAGGCGGGCGCAGGCCTTGATGGGTGGCGCGTTGCTGCCCGGTGATCCGGTGTATTTTGCCAGAGCGCGCCCGCCGAATCGGTTTGGACGATGGTCGAGGGTGATGCGCGCTGCGTGGCCGCGCACTCGCCGCACGCCATACGCACCTGTATGCTTTAGTGATGATGAGCACGACCATGATCCGCACGCCCTACCCGCATCTGTTTGCCCCGCTTGATCTGGGCTTTACCACGCTTAAAAACCGCGTCTTGATGGGCTCGATGCATACCGGGCTGGAAGACCGCCGCCGCGGTTTCCCCAAGCTGGCCGCCTATTTTGGCGAACGTGCCGCGGGTGGCGTTGGTCTGATCGTCACTGGTGGTTTCTCGCCCAATATGGCCGGCTGGGTTGCGCCGTTTTCCGGCACGATGCGCTGGCCGTGGCAGCGCACACGGCACCGCGAAGTCACCGCTGCGGTGCATGGCAATGGCGGCAAAATCTGTCTGCAATTACTGCATTCGGGGCGTTACGGGTTTCATCCGTTGATCGTCGGCGCCACCAATAAGCAATCGCCGATCACGCCGTTCAAGCCGCGCGCCTTGTCGGCCAGCGGCATCGAAGCGCAGATCAAGGCATTCGTGCGCAGTGCGCGGCTGGCCCGCGAATCCGGCTACGACGGTGTCGAGATCATGGGCAGCGAGGGCTATCTGCTCAACCAATTCACCGTGCCGCGCACCAATACCCGCAGCGACGGCTTTGGCGGCGGCGTGGATAACCGGATGCGCTTTGCGGTGGAAATCGTGCGCCGGGTACGCGAGGCCTGCGGGCCGGATTTCATCATCATTTATCGCTTGTCGATGCTGGATTTGGTCGAAAACGGCAATGATTGGCCGGCCATCGTCGCCCAAGCCAAAGCGGTGGAAGCCGCCGGCGCGACCATCATCAATACCGGCATCGGCTGGCATGAGGCGCGCATCCCGACCATCGCCACCAGCGTGCCGCGCGCGGCATTTACCGGCGTCACCGCCAAGCTGCGCCCGGAAGTCGGCCTGCCGTTGGTCACCACCAACCGCATCAATATGCCGGATGTGGCCGAGGCGGTATTGGCGCGCGGCGATGCCGATATGGTATCGATGGCGCGCCCGTTGCTGGCCGATGCCGAATGGGTCAACAAGGCCGCACGCGGCGAGGCCCAGCGCATCAATACCTGCATCGCCTGCAATCAGGCCTGCCTCGATCACGTGTTCCAAAACAAGCCCGCCACCTGCTTGGTCAACCCACGCGCCGCCCGCGAAACCGAATTTATTTCCACCCCGGCAACCGCTGCACGCAAGATCGCCGTGGTGGGTGCCGGCCCGGCAGGCTTGGCCTGCGCCAGCACGGCGGCCGAGCGCGGCCATCAGGTCACCTTGTTTGATGCGGCGGATGAAATCGGCGGCCAGTTCAATATGGCCAAGCGCATCCCGGGCAAGGAGGAATTCCACGAAACCATCCGCTATTTCCGTGGCCATCTGCTTGAAACCGGCGTTGAACAACGGCTAGGCACCCATGTTGATGCAGCGATGCTGCAGGGCTACGACGCGGTGGTGATCGCCACGGGCGTCACCCCGCGCAAGGTGAACTTCCCCGGCAACGACCACGCCAAAGTGGTGACGTATCTTGATGTGCTGCAAGGCCGGGTCACGGTGGGTGCCAAGGCCGCGTTGATCGGCGCGGGCGGGATTGGCTTTGATGTGGCCGAATACTTGGCGCAAGGCGATGCGCCATCGCCCAGCCTTGACCGTGCGCACTGGATGCGCGAATGGGGCGTGGATGCCGATTTCGCCAGCGCCGGCTCGCTGGTCAAACCTGAGCCCGATGCCCCCGCGCGCCAGCTCTGGTTACTGCAACGCAGCCCCGGCAAACCGGGCAAGCGCCTTGGCAAGACCACCGGCTGGATTCACCGCGCCACACTCAAGGCCAAGCACGTCGCGATGTGGGGTGGCGTTGAATATCTGGGCGTTGATGATGGCGGCCTGCGCATCGCAGTGGATGGCAAAGAGCACACCCTGCCGGTTGACCATGTGGTGATCTGCGCCGGCCAAGAGCCGCGCCGCGAACTGGCCGATGCGCTGAACGGCAGCGGCATCGAAACCCACATCATCGGCGGTGCCGATGTCGCCGCCGAGCTGGATGCCAAGCGCGCGATTGAGCAAGGCACGCGCTTGGGCTTGGTGCTTTGATGGAATCGTTGATGTAGTGGTGGGATTGCCCGGTTGATGGCGGGTTTTTCTTTCGTATTGCGAAGGATGGTTTTTTTGATGATGCGGCCTCGTCTGATCAAGTTAGGTATGGCTTAGCTTGTTTTCTTGAGATCAAGAGCTTCCGCCTGCCCAAGGTCAGGCGGGTCACTTTCTCTTGCTAACCCAAGAGAAAGTAACCAAAGAGAAGGGATATAGGATCAAGAGCACAGCTCGATGCGGTGCGCACGTTGACACTTTTCGATTCGCCTTCCATGGCTCATACGAAAAGTGGCGCACATCGTGTGCGCCACCCTACGGGTTTCTGATTTGATCGGCTGTGACTGCATGAAAGCCAACATACGGTCTAACCCGGAGGGCGTCGGCCATGGATGGCCGACGTTTTCCGTATGAGCCATGGAGTGGCGAATCGGAAAATCCCCGGGCAAACCCCGTTGGCGAGCTGTGGCTTCGTCGAGCGCACTTTCTTTTGGTTACATTTTCTTTGTGCGAGCAAAGAAAAGTAACCCGCCTGACCTTGGGCAGGCGGAAGCTCTTATACCTTCTGAAAAACGCAAATAACGCACTAGTGTCGGGCAGCCAGAAGTTTTTGATCTTAAAAACGAAGGAAAAAGAAACGCCCGCACCATCACCGGCGCGGGCGTTTTTTGCTTTAGGGCAGCGCGATCAGCGCTTGCCGATCGGCACGTACTTGCGGTCTTCCGGGCCGATGTAATTGGCGCTGGGGCGGATGATCTTGCCATCCTGACGTTGCTCGATCACATGCGCAGCCCAGCCGGTGGTGCGGGCGATCACAAACAACGGGGTGAACATCGGGGTCGGCACGCCCATCATGTGGTAGCTCGATGCGCTGTACCAATCAAGGTTCGGGAACATCTTCTTGGTGTCCATCATCAACTCTTCGATGCGCTCGCTGACATCAAACAGGGTCTCGTTGTCACCGTCCTTGCACAGCTTCTTCGACAGCTCCTTGATGATCGGGTTGCGCGGGTCGCCGATGGTGTAGACCGGGTGGCCAAAGCCGATGATGATTTCCTTGCGCTCCATGCGCGCCTTGATGTCGGCCTCGGCTTCATCGGCGCCGGTGTAGCGGCTGATGATATCCATCGCCACTTCGTTGGCGCCGCCGTGTTTCGGCCCACGCAACGCACCGATCGCGCCGGTGATGCAGGAATACATATCGCTGCCGGTGCCGGCGATCACTCGCGCGGTGAAGGTGGAGGCGTTGAACTCGTGCTCGGCGTAGAGGATCAGTGATTTGTCCAGCGCATCAATGTGCAGCTTGCTGGGTTTCTCGCCGTGCAGCAAATGCAGGAAGTGCGCTGCAACCGAATCATCATCGGTCTCGCAATCGATGCGACGGCCATTGCGGGTGAAATGCCACCAATACAGCAGCATCGAACCGAAACTGGCGATCAGGCGGTCGGCGATATCGCGCGCTTCGGATTCCGGGTGGCCTTCGCGCTCGGGCAGCACCGTGCCCAGCACCGAGCAACCAGTGCGCATCACGTCCATCGGGTGGGCATTGGCCGGGATCAATTCCAGCGCATCGCTGACAATCGCCGGTAGGCCGCGCAGGCGCTTCAATTTGGTTTTGTAGGCCTTGAGCTGCGATTCGGTGGGCAGCGCGCCATGCACCAAGAGATGCGCGACTTCTTCAAAGCTGGATTTGGTCGCCAGGTCTTTGATGTCGTAGCCGCGATAGGCCAAATCATTGCCGGTGCGGCCGACCGTACACAGCGCGGTATTGCCCGCGGTGGTGCCCGAAAGCGCGACCGATTTCTTGACCTTCGGGGCCGCGGGTGCGGCGGCGGCGGGCGTGGGTTTGCTCTTGCTCATAAGGGTCTCCGGGTCATTTTTTCTGGGCGAACAACGCATCAAGCTTTTGCTCGAAGGCGTGGTAGCCGATGCGGTCGTAGAGTTCTTCGCGGGTCTGCATGGTATCGATCACCGAGGCTTGCGTGCCTTCGCGGCGGATC
This sequence comes from Pseudomonadota bacterium, assembly GCA_030538735.1. Taxonomy (GTDB): domain Bacteria; phylum Pseudomonadota; class Gammaproteobacteria; order Xanthomonadales; family Xanthomonadaceae; genus Solilutibacter. The sequence continues at coordinate 5,754 of JAUNTK010000061.1, read as the reverse complement.
GTTTGGTATACGTGCTCGGCCGCCTTGTTCATGGCGCGGAAGGCCGATAGCGGATACAGCTGGATGGCGACGCCAACCGAGGCCAGCTCATCGCGGCTAAACAGCGGGGTTTGGCCAAACTCGGTGATATTGGCCAGCACCGGCACCTTCACCGCATCGACGAAGCGCTGGTAGGTCGGCAGGTCGTAGGCGGCTTCGGCAAAGATGCCATCGGCACCGGCCTCGACACAGGCGATGGCGCGCTCAATCGCGGCATCAACGCCATCAACCGCAATCGCATCGGTGCGCGCAATCAGGAAGAAATCGGCATCGGTCTTGGCATCGGCGGCGGCCTTGACCCGGTCGGCCATTTCGCTGACGCCGACGATCTCTTTGCCCGGCCGATGGCCGCAGCGCTTGGCACCCACCTGATCCTCGATATGACAGGCAGCGGCACCGGCCTTGATCAGCGATTTCACCGTGCGCTCGATATTGAACGCCGAGGCACCGAAGCCCGTATCGATATCGACCAGCAGCGGCAGGTCGCAAACATCGCTGATGCGGCGGGTATCGATCAGCACGTCTTCAAGCGTGTTGATGCCCAGATCGGGCAAGCCCAGCGAGCCGGCAGCGACACCGCCACCAGATAGATAGATGGCGCGATAACCGGCACGTTTAGCCAGCAAGGCGTGGTTGGCATTGATGGCGCCGATCACCTGCAAGGGCGATTCGGCGGCGAGCGCGGCGCGGAAACGCGCGCCGGCAGAGGCGGGATGACTCATGCGGACTCCTGCGAGGAAAGGACTATTTTAGGCGATGTCGGGCAGGTGGCCCGATTGCGATCAAACCGGCTGCTTCTGGGCATCAAATTTGCGCGCCGTGCTGCAGGGCGCGTTTGACTTCATCCAACGCGCTTGGGTCATCGAGGGTGGATAGATCGCCGGGGTCGCGGTGCTCGGCCAATGCCTGCAATGAGCGCCGCAGCAATTTGCCCGATCGCGTCTTCGGCAGTGCATTCACCACGTAGATATGCGCCGGCCGCGCCACCGCGCCCAGTTGCTCGGATACGCGCTTCTGCATTTCGCCGGCGATGCGGCAAGCCTCGGCCTCATCCACCGCCTGTTTGAGCGTGGCGAACACGATCGGCACCTGCCCTTTCAGCTCATCATGGATGCCGATCACCGCCGCTTCCGCCACCGCCGGATGGGTGCTGACCGCCTCCTCGATCTCGCGCGTGCCAAGGCGATGGCCGGCGCAGTTGATGACGTCGTCGGTGCGGCCAAGGATGAAGGTATAGCCATCCTCATCGCGGATCGCCCAATCCAGCGAGGAATACAACTGCTCTTTGAAATGGCTGAAATAACCGGCCAGAAAACGTGGGTCGTTGTTCCACACGGTGGTCAAACAGCCCGGTGGCAGCGGCGGCTGGATCACCAACACGCCCTTCTCGTTGGCCGGCGCATCCTCGCCGGTGGTTTCGTTGATAACGCGCAGGCGATAGCCCGGCGATGGCAGGCCGGGCGAGCCGAATTTGACCGGCTTCAAATCCAGCCCCGGCATCAGGCATAGCACCGGCCAGCCGGTTTCGGTCTGCCAGTAGTTGTCGATCACCGGCTTGCCCAGCGCCGCGTTGATCCACTGCGCGGTCGGCTCATCCAATGGCTCACCGGCCAGAAACAGCCATTTGAACGCCGATAGATCGCAATCGCTTAACCAATGCGCATCGTGCTTCTTCAATACGCGCACGGCGGTGGGCGATGAGAACATGGTGCGCACGCCGTATTGTTCGCAGATGCGCCACCAGATACCGGCATCCGGCGTGGTCGGCAGGCCTTCGTACATGATCGAGGTGGCCCCGGCGATCAGCGGCCCGTAGACGTTGTAGGAATGCCCCACCACCCAACCGATATCCGAGGTGGAAAACATCACCTGCCCGGCGCGGATGTCGTAGATCGACCACATCGATAGCGCCAACGCCACCGCATACCCGCCCACATCGCGCTGCACGCCCTTCGGCTTGCCGGTGGTGCCGCTGGTGTAGAGGATGTAGCTGGGCGCGTTGGATTCCAGCCATGTCACCGGCACTTCTGCCCCAGCGTGCGATGCGGCGGCCGTGCTGTAATCGACATCGCGGCCGGGCTGCATCGCCAAATCAGCCGCCAGCCCACGATTGATCACCAACACATGCGCCGGTGGGTGCTTGGATTCGTCCAACGCCGCATCCACCAGTGGCTTCAGCTCGATCACCTTGCCGCCGCGCATCCCGGCATCGGCACAAATCAACACCTTTGGCTCGGCATCATCGATACGCAGCGCCAAATTGTGCGAAGCAAAGCCGCCAAACACCACCGAGTGAATCGCGCCGATCCGCGCGCAGGCCAGCATCGCGATCGCCGCTTCGATCACATGCGGCATATAGATCACCACCCGGTCGCCCTTGCCGACATCCAGCCCACGCAGCACGGCGGCAAACACATTCACCTCGCGATACAGATCGTTATAGGTCAGCTCGCGCACCTGATCGGTTTCGGTGGAGTAGCCGACCAACGCCAATTGCTCGCCACGCTCGGCCAGATGCCGATCCACCGCGTTATGGCACAGATTGGTCTCGCCACCAACAAACCATTTGCGAAATGGCGGGTTGGAGTAATCGAGGATTTTTTCTGGTTGCTTATGCCAATCGATGGCCTTGGCTTGCTCGGCCCAAAAGCCTTCCGGGTCATCGATGGAGTGCTGGTAGAAGTCTTCGTAACGCATGCGGCGGACCTCAATCTGGCGATCTAGCTAGCCTAGCCGCCAGTGGCGCTGCGCACATTGGGACTTTGGTCGAAATCGGCTGCGATGCGGCGTTGGCACGCATTCCTGTCGCGAGCTGCGCTCGCCCCTCAGTGCAGGCTGCGCAGCTACCGCCCCACGACACGCGCCTAGCAACCACTCAAAACGGCAGTTCTGCTGCAAACACCATCCGTTCGCCGCGCTCGGGATGTTGCAATGCCAGCTTCGTTGCATGCAGGCAAACGCGCCCTGCCTCGGCCGCGCCGTAAAACGCATCGCCGACAATCGGGTGCCCCATCGCGGCTAAGTGAACCCGCAACTGGTGGCTGCGGCCGGTGACAGGCTCCAGCTCGACGCGGGTTTGCCCACGCGATGGATCACGCGCCAGCACCCGCCAGCGCGTCAACGATGGTTTGCCAATATCGAAATCCACCTTCTGGCGTGGGCGGTTTGGCCAATCGCAAATCAGCGGCAAATCAATTTCACCGCCGTCATCCTCGATCACGCCCTCCACCAGCGCCACGTAACGCTTCTCCACTTCGCGCCGCTCAAACTGCATCGACAGCGCGCGCTGCATCGTCGCGCCGCGCCCGAACACCACCAGCCCGCTGGTGACTTGATCCAGCCGGTGTACGGTCAGCGCATCGGGATAGATCGCCTGCACGCGGCTGATCAGGCAATCGCGGTTTTCCGGCAAGCGCCCCGGCACCGATAGCAGGCCGGCAGGCTTTTCGACGACCAGCAGATGCGCGTCTTGATAATGGACGCGGATGCCATGCTCGCCTTCAACCACTGCTGTACGGCCCTTTGCCCGGCAGCAGGCGGATCAAGGCGCGGGTGATAGCGGAGGGATAGACGGTGAAATGGTCTTCATCGGCCACCACTTCGCCATGCACCTCCAGCCCCGGATAGCCCCGTGATTGCAGCAACTGCTGGAAGGCGCGGTTGTCGCCCACCATATCGGCATTCTTGTAATAACGCGCATCGTCGCCGCGGGTTTCATACATGCCGATGTAGAGCGTGACCCGCGCTGGCAAATCGTTGTGGGCTTCGGCATAGGCGCGCTCGATATTCCAAATCTCGCGCTGGTCGAACCACAGTGACGGGCTGCTCAGGATGTAGGCGCTGAACATCTCTGGCTTGGTCAGCAACACATGCGCACCGAACAAACCGCCCACCGAATGGCCGGCAAACAAGCGCCGCGCCGGGTCGGTTCGATAGGTTTTCTCCACCAACGCAAACACATCACGCTGCAGGTAATCGCGATAGCGATCCGCTTCACCATAGGCGCTGCCGCTGTAAATCTCGGCATTTCGCCCCGGCTTACCGAGCGGGTTGGAGATGGTGTAATCACGCAAGCGGCTATCGCGATGGCTCAAGCCCTCTTGCGGCGGCAAGCCGACCAAAATGAAATCCTCGATGTTGCGGCCACGCTGGCCAACCAGGTTGCGGATGCTGCGCACCAGCGCGAACGAATACGGTGCATCGGTGGCGTAAAGCACCGGATAGCGCTTGCCCGGCTCATCGCCATACGAAGCAGGCAGCGCCACCCACAACGGATAGATGCGGCCGGTGACGCTATCGGCCACGGTGTGCGTGGCCGTATCGGGCAAGACTAATGGCGGTGAATCCTGTGCATCCTCGGCATTCGTCGCTTCAACAGCCGACGCACTCGCCTGCGTCGATGACGGGTTGCCATTGCGGCAGGCGCTCAACAGACAGCCAAGCAACACCATGCTTGCGATGCGGAATATCGGTGACGTAGCCATATGTCTCTTCATGTTGTGCATTCTTGGTCGGGATGAGTCGCCAATCGGGTGGATGGAAATAAGCTGGACGAAACAAAAACGGGAAGACGTTTGCCTTCCCGTTTCCAGTTCAAGCCAGCATCGCTGCGTGGATCAGAGCAAATGCGCCACGCCGGCGCGTTCTTCTTCCAACTCGGCCAAGGTTTTGTCCATCGCCGCGCGGCTGAAGTCATCCACCTCCAAGCCCTTGATGACGGTGTACTCGCCGTTTTCGCAGGTCACCGGCACGCCGTAGATCACGCCTTCGGGCACGCCGTAGCTGCCATCCGATGCCACGCCCATCGTCACCCATTTGCCATCGGTGCCCAGCGCCCAATCGCGCATATGGTCGATGGCGGCATTGGCAGCCGAGGCCGCCGAGGACAGGCCACGCGCTTCGATGATCGCCGCACCACGCTTGCCCACGGTCGGGATGAAGGTGTTGGCATTCCACTCGGCATCGTTGATCGTGTCTTTGAGCGATGCACCATCGACGCTGGCAAAGCGGTAATCCGGGTACATGGTCGGGCTGTGGTTGCCCCACACCACCAGCTTTTCGATCTTGGCGACCGGCACGCCGGCCTTGTTGGCCAACTGCGACAGTGCGCGGTTGTGGTCGAGGCGCAGCATCGCGGTGAAGTTCTTGGCCGGCAAATCCGGCGCCGATTTCATCGCGATATAGGCATTGGTATTGGCCGGATTGCCGACCACGATCACCTTGACGTTGCGGCTGGCTACCTTGTTCAGTGCCTTGCCCTGCACGGTGAAGATTTCGGCGTTTTTCAGCAGCAAATCCTTGCGCTCCATACCCGGGCCGCGCGGCATCGCGCCCACCAGCAGGGCGTAATCGGCATCCTTGAACGCGACTTCCGGGTCATCGGTGCCGACCATGCCGGCCAACAGCGGAAACGCGCAATCTTCCAGTTCCATCATCACGCCCTTCAGCGCGGCTTGGGCTTTTTCCATCGGCAGTTCCAGCATCTGCAGGATGACCGGCTGGTCTTTACCCAGCATTTCGCCGGAGGCGATGCGGAACAACAGGGCATAACCGATCTGGCCGGCGGCGCCGGTGACGGCAACACGGACGGGAGCTTTCATGGTGACAATCCTCATTGAGTGTGTGGGTTAGTAAACGCGGTAGCCAAGCGGGGTGAGATGGGTTTGCAGGCGCTCGGGGGCGTAGCCGTGGACAACATTTTGGCCGATCACCGTG
>JAUNTK010000060.1 GCA_030538735.1 Pseudomonadota bacterium | reverse complement strand
CACGGAAATCCAGACCCAAGACATGACCACGATCAGCCAAATCCATGCCCGCGAAATTCTTGACAGCCGCGGCAATCCCACCCTTGAAGCCGATGTCACTCTGAGCGATGGCAGCTTTGGCCGCGCCATGGTGCCCTCGGGCGCTTCGACCGGCACCAAGGAGGCAGTGGAGCTGCGCGATGGCGACAAGACCCGCTATCTGGGCAAGGGTGTGCGTGAGGCGGTGGATAACGTCAACAGCACGATTGCCACTGCGCTGCAGGGCATGGATGCGGCCGACCAGCAGGCGTTGGATGCGCGCTTGATCGATCTCGACGGCACCGAAAACAAGGGCCGTTTGGGCGCGAATGCCTTGCTCGGCGTTTCGATGGCTACCGCACATGCGCAGGCGGCATCGCGCAAGGAGCCGCTGTGGAAGTATCTGGCTTCGCTCAATACCCCCCCGGTGCCGCCGACGCTGCCGGTGCCGATGATGAACATCATCAATGGCGGTGCGCATGCCGACAACAATGTCGATTTGCAGGAATTCATGATCCTGCCGGTCGGTTTCGATACGTTCTCCGAGGCGCTGCGCGCCGGTACCGAGATTTTCCACGCACTGAAATCGGTACTGAAGGGCCGTGGCCTGTCCACATCGGTGGGCGATGAAGGCGGCTTCGCGCCCGACCTGCGCAGCAATGCCGAGGCGCTCGATACCATCATGGAGGCGATCGGCAAGGCTGGTTATCACGCGGGTGACGACATCCTGCTTGGTCTCGATGTCGCCTCCAGCGAATTCCACGATAACGGCAAGTACAACCTGACCGGCGAAGGCAAGCGCCTCTCCAGCGAGCAATTCGCCGATTTTCTTGCTGGCTGGTGCGATCAATACCCGATCATCACCATCGAAGATGGCATGGGCGAGCACGATTGGGAGGGCTGGAAGTTGCTGACCGAGAAGATCGGCCAGCGCGTGCAATTGGTGGGCGATGATTTGTTCGTCACCAATCCGCGCATCTTCCAGCAGGGCATCGATGAGCAGGTCGCCAACGCGATCCTGATCAAGGTCAACCAGATCGGCACGCTCAGCGAAACCCTGCAAGCCATCGCGATGGCCGACAAGGCGCGTTATGCGGCGATCGTCTCGCATCGCTCGGGCGAAACCGAGGACACCACCATCGCCGATATCGCCGTCGCCACTACCGCGACCCAGATCAAGACTGGCTCGCTGTGCCGCTCGGATCGCGTGGCCAAGTACAACCAGTTGCTGCGCATTGAAGAACAACTGGGCGCGGCAGCCAAATACGCCGGGCGCGATGCCTTCGTCTCGATCAAACGCTGATCGCCGACGATGCAAAAACGCTGGCTCGCCCTGATCGCGCTGCTGTTGCTGGGATTGCTTCTGCTCCTGCAATATCGGTTGTGGTTTGGTGTGGGCGGCCAGCATGAGGTGGCGGCGCTGGAAGGGCGCGTCGATGCGCTGAAAGAGAAGAAGCTCGCGCTGAAACAACGCAATGATGCGCTCGCCGCCGAGGTGGATGATCTCAAGGATTTGCGCGCTGGCGGTGCCGCCATCGAGGAACGCGCGCGCGATGAATTTGGCCTGATCAAGCCGGGCGAGACGTTCTACCGCGTGGTCGATGACCGTGCCCGGCAGCGGCCCACGAGCGAGCCCGCGCCGGAATGAAAACGCATTGGTGCGTGATCCCTGCAGCCGGCCGTGGCCGCCGTTTTGGCGGCGAAACGCCCAAGCAATATCTGCAGGTGGCGGGGCGATCCATCCTTCTGCATACGCTGGATGCGTTGCTCTCGCATCCGCGTGTGGCCGGCGCGATGCTGGCCGTGGCCGACGAACGCCTTGGCTTTGATTTTGGCGATGATCTGCGTGGCAAGCCGTTGCGGCGCTGCCTGGGCGGTGCCACGCGCGCCGAATCGGTGGCCAACGGGCTGGCCGCCTTGCCGGCCGAGGTGGCGGCAGATGACATCGTGCTGGTTCACGATGCGGCTCGCCCCAACATCCGCCAAGCCGATCTCGATGCCTTGTTCGCGGCCGTCGATAAACATGCGGATGGCGCGATTCTCGCAGCACCGGTACGCGATACCTTGAAGCGCGCCGATGCCGATGGTGCGATCATCGCCACCCAGCCACGCACATCGCTGTGGCGTGCCTTCACCCCGCAGGCGTTTGCCCGTGGCCGGTTGCGCGCTGCACTGGCAGCGGCCGAGGCGCGTGGCATCGAAGTCACCGATGAGGCGATGGCGATGGAATTGGCCGGCGTCCAACCACGCTTGGTGGAAGGCAGCGAGGATAATTTCAAGATCACCACCCGCGCCGATCTGGCGCGCTTTGAATTTTTGTTGGCGCAACGATGAACGACACAACCGCAGCACGTATCCGCATCGGGCAGGGCTTCGACGTACATGCGTTTGGCCCCGGCGATCACATCATGCTAGGCGGTGTGCGCATCGCGCACGCGCATGGCGTGGAGGCGCACAGCGATGGCGATGTGGTGCTGCATGCGCTGTGCGATGCGATGTTGGGCGCACTGGCGCTGGGCGATATCGGCCAGCATTTCCCGCCCAGCGATATGCGCTGGAAGGATGCTGCCAGTGTCGATTTCCTTCGCCATTGCAACGTGCTCGCCCGCGAGCACGGCTGGCAGATGGGCAATTGCGACATCACCGTGATTTGCGAGCGGCCCAAGGTCGGGCCATATGCCGAGGCGATGCGCGAGCTGATCGCCGCCGAGTTGGGCGTGGCGGTGGATGCGGTCAGCGTCAAGGCTACCACCAGCGAGAAGCTTGGCTTCACTGGTCGCGGTGAAGGCATTGCCGCGCAGGCGGTGTGCGTGTTGCTGGCCGGTTGAGCGCGATGACGGAAACCGAGGCCAGCAACGACCCGCCCGCACAGGCTAACCAAGGCGCATTGCCGCGAGCATACGGCGAGCCGCTGATGCGCGCGCGTATGCGCGTGACGCCGGAAGATTTTTTCGTCGAAGAAATCGATGCGTTTGCGGCCAGCGGCAGTGGCGAGCATCTGCTGCTCAGCATCGAAAAACGCGGCATGAATACCGCGTTTGCCGCCCAGCGCATCGCCCGTTGGGCGGGCGTGGCGGATTCGGCGATTGGCTATGCCGGCCTGAAGGATCGTCACGCGCTGACCCGGCAGCGTTTCTCGGTGCGGTTGCCGAAGAAGATCGCGCCGGATATCGCCGCCCTCGATGGCGATGATCTAACCGTCTTGGCTTCGCAGTGGCATAGTCGCAAACTGCCGCGTGGCGCGCTGGGCGGTAATCGCTTTGTGCTGGCGCTGCGCGATGTGGTGGGCGAGCGCGATGCAATCGACGCGCGCTTGCAGGCGATTGCCGCTGGTGGGGTGCCGAATTACTTCGGCGAGCAGCGTTTTGGCCGTGGCGGCAGCAATGTGGCCCAAGCCCGGGCGTCGGGTCAAGCGCGAGCAACGTTCGATCCTGCTTTCCGCGGCGCGCTCGGAAATCTTCAATGCCGTGTTGGCCGAGCGGGTGGCCGAGGCAAGTTGGAATCAGGCCATCGAGGGCGATGTCTTGATGCTTGATGGCAGCCATAGCGTATTTGGCCCCGAACCGCTGGATGCAGCATTGCGGCAGCGCTTGGATGATTTCGATATCCACCCAACCGGCCCGATGTGGGGGCGCGGTGAGCTGCGTTCGCAGGCCGTGACTGCCACGCTTGAGCAGGCCGTAGCCGACGCGCGTCTCGCGCTCTGCAACGGGTTGGACGCGGCTGGCCTGAAACAGGAGCGCCGAAGCCTGCGCCTGCCGGTACGCGAATTGAGTTGGCGCTGGCTGGCGGATGATGGCTTGGAGCTGGCATTCCAGTTGCCGCCGGGTGCCTATGCCACCGTGGTGCTGCGCGAATTGGGCGAGGTGGTTTGAGTTGCGAGTGATGTTGGTGGGGCCGCTTCTAAGCCTCTGCGGCCGCGAACCCTCTGGCCGCAATTTTTACTTTTTCAGCTTGCCCGCAAATACGGGCTTGCCATCGACCGAATACGTCGCTTCGCCTTGATGTTCCCACCACTCGAAGCCGTCGGCCGCATAACGCGCGCCAGAGCCTGATACGGCTATCGGTAGCGTCTTCGTGGTGCCGTCTGCAAGTGTCAAGGTGACCGTTTCGTTTTTCTTGTAGATCGCGGTGATGGATTCGTTGCCCGCTGATACAAATGTCACCGTATTGATCACTTCAGCCGAAGGCTCAGCGTGGTTGTGCTGATTGGCGTGTTCTTGCGTCGGGCTTGCTGATGAGGGATCGACGCTTGATGGGTTGCAACCTGTCAGCGCGGCAAGCAGGGCAAGTAATGCGGAAAGATGGGCGGGGTTGGCGCTCATTGGGGTGTCTTTGAATGAATATTAGTGTGCTTCGGGTGCCTTAATAAACTGGATTTGTACGCGGTGCAGGCAGGATAATCACGTGCGCCTAAGCGGATTATCAGGCGGGTTCTGTGGCGGCATCCGTGTCCTGCGCCTGAATAAGTGAGGCCGCCAATGCAGTGGTCAACGTTCGCATAGGGCGGCATTCGGCGTGGCCTGATAGTGCCAGAATCGGTGTTATCCGGATTCTACCCCTCGAAGCAGTCGTCGAACTCGCTTGATTGGGTGGCGCGGCGCATTTGCTCCATGCTGAAGCCGCGGCGCAGCAAAAACTCGCCGGCTTTGCGTTGGCGCTGGCGGTCTTGGCTGATGTCGGGGCCGAAGCGGCGTTGGACCAGGTCGAAGGCGAGCCGGTTCCAGTCTTCTTCATAGCCATCAAGCGCGCTTTGCACGGCGCTGGCATCCAGCCCATGCATGGCCAATTCGGCGCGGATACGCAAGGGGCCGTGGCCTTGCGAGGCGCGACTTCGCACCAGCGTTTCGGCGAAGCGTTCATTGCTTTGCCAGCCGGCTTCGGTCATTTGTTCGACGGCGGCGCTGGCTTCTTCTTTGCCGACGCCCTTGGCGCGCAGTTTGCGGGCCAGTTCTTTCTGCGAATGCTCGCGCCGCACCAGCAGGCCAAGGGCGCGTTGGGCGGGCGTCAGCTCGGCAGTGGGTGCCCGGCGGCGACGCGGGCGCCCAGTGCCTGCATCGTCGCCGGGCGGTTGGTTCATGCTTCGTCGTCGCCGGCGGTGTCGGATTCTTCGCGGCTGGCTTCTTCGGGGATGAAGATTTCGCGCAACTGGCCTTCCAACTTGGCGGCGATGGCCGGGTTTTCCTTCAGGTAGTTGCGGGCGTTTTCCTTGCCCTGGCCGATGCGCTCGCCGTCATAGCCGTACCAAGCGCCGGCCTTGTCAACCAGCTTGGCATTGACGCCCATTTCGATCAGTTCGCCCTCGCGGCTGATGCCTTCGCCGTACAGGATTTCAGTGATGACCTGCTTGAACGGCGGCGCCAGTTTGTTTTTGACCACCTTGATCCGGGTCTGGTTGCCGATGATTTCATCGCCCTTTTTGATCGCACCGATGCGACGGATATCCAAACGCACCGAGGAGTAGAACTTCAGCGCGTTGCCACCGGTGGTCACTTCGTTGCTTTGGCCGGGCATCATGATGCCGATTTTCTGCCGCAGCTGGTTGATGAAGATCACCATGCAGTTGCTGCGCTTGATATTGCCGGTCAGCTTGCGCAGCGCCTGGCTCATCAGGCGGGCCTGCAGGCCGGGTAGTTGATCGCCCATGTCGCCTTCGATTTCGGCTTTCGGGGTCAGTGCAGCGACCGAATCGACCACCACCATATCGACCGCGCCGGAGCGCACCAGCATGTCGGCGATTTCCAGTGCTTGCTCGCCGGTGTCGGGCTGCGACAGCAGCAGGTCATCGACATTGACGCCGAGCTTGCCGGCATAGACGGGATCAAGCGCGTGCTCGGCATCGATGAAGGCGGCGGTGCCACCGGCCTTCTGGCATTCGGCGATGGTTTGCAGGGTGAGGGTGGTTTTGCCGGAGGATTCCGGGCCGTAGATCTCGACCACGCGGCCCTTCGGCAGGCCGCCGATGCCCAGTGCCAAGTCCAGCATCAGCGAGCCGGTGCCGACGGTTTCGACCTGCTCGATGGCGCGGTCGCCCATGCGCATCACCGAGCCTTTGCCGAATTGTTTTTCGATCTGGCTGAGTGCGGCGGTTAGTGCGCGTTTGCGGTTCTCGTCCATTGCGGTGTCCTCGTGCTTGGCTGTATTGGTTTGGGATTTGGGAGTGCGGCTGGATTTGCTCATGGGCTTAGCTTAGTGGCGGGCTGTCGCATAGGCTGCGACGGCAACCGTGACATCAAAAATAATTGCGGCATCGGATTTAGCCCAGCGGGCAACGCCGCCGATGTGGGTAAGGGAAACGCTCAGGCGCGCCATGCGTAGCGCTCGCGTGCGTGTTCAAGAATGTAGCTATTGAGGCCACGGCCTTGCAGGGCGAGCCGCTTCATTTCGGCCAGACGCACATCGCCCAGCGATTGCCGGTTGTAGCCGTATTCGCGGTGCGCCCCGCGCCGGAAGCGCACGATGATCTCTTCATCGGCAAGCGCAAAACACTCGATGCCGGAATGGCCGCCCAGATTACGATAAGCCTGCATCGTGCTCATCGGTTTGGCCTCAGCAGCCCGCAATACAGGCCTTCGATGGCGAAATCCTGGCCGGGCAGGACATCAATCGGCGCGTAATCGGGGTTGCGCGGCAACAGGCGGATGCGTTCGCTGGTTTTTTTGAGCAGCTTGACGGTGATTTCTTCATCGATGCGGGCGACCACAATCTGGCCATTGTGGGCATCGGCGGTGCGATGCACGCCGATCAGATCGCCATCGAAGATGCCTTCATCGATCATCGAATCCCCCTTTACCTTCAACAGGTAATCGGGCTTGGGCGAAAACAGCACGCGGTCGAGGATCAACACTTGATCCGAACCGATATCCGCGCCAATCGGGATGCCGGCGGCGACTTGACCAAGCACCGGCAGGCGCACCGCATGTTCATCCAATCTATCGACCGCCAGCGGCAGATCGGCCTGCGGCGAGTTGACCGGCCACAGCACACGCAGGCTGCGGGCAACGCCGGGCTTGCGCTCAATCGCGCCGGCCGCCTCCAGCACCTCCAGATGGTATTGCGCGCCGCGCACGCCCTTGAAGCCAAAGGCGCGGGCGATCTCGGTTTGCGCGGGCGGGTAGCCATCGGCCTCGATGTGCTCGGCGATAAAGGCGAGGATGGCGTTTTGGGTATCGGTAAGGGCGGCGCTGCTCATGTGTGTAGTAATACTACTAAATGACGTCAGCTGCAAGCCCGGTGCGAGAATTGGCTGATGAACGCCGATACCTGCCCCTGCAATCCCGCCCGCGCCTATGCCGATTGCTGCGGCGCGCTGCATGCCGGTGCGCCGGCGGCCGATGCCGAGGCCCTGATGCGTTCGCGCTACAGCGCCTACGTGCTGGGCTTGGCGGCGTATTTGCTGGCCAGCTGGCATCCAACGACGCGCCCGGCGCAACTGGATTTTGCCGGGCATTCATCGGTGAAATGGCTGCGGCTGAAGCTGCTTTCACACACGGTGATCGATGCCGAGCACGCTGAAGTCGCGTTCATCGCCAAATATATCGAGGGTGGCGCGCATCGGCAGTTGCATGAGCGCAGCCGCTTCTTGCGCGAGGATGGGCGATGGTTTTATCTGGATGGCGATTTTGATTGAGGCAGCTGGAACTGGCCCAGTGTTGGTGATGATGAATGAATTCGTGCTCGCGGCCAATTTCAATGGCGAATGCCGCACGACAGAACCGGCCGGTGCAACCACGCAGCGCATATGCGTGCATTGATGGGTATCGCTTTCGCGGGCGGGGCGTGCGTCCACAGCGGATGCCGTGGCGGCTACATATCCGCCAGCAAGCCCTTGAAAGCCGATGCCACGGTCTGCCGCCGTACCGCATCGCGATCGCCGGCAAACTGGAATAGTTCGGCGCGCGCATAACCGCCACGGCACTTCCAGCCGATCCACACCGTGCCGACCGGTTTGTCAGCGCTGCCGCCACCCGGCCCGGCGATGCCGGTAACGGCCACGGCCACCGTGCCGCCAGAGTTGGCCAAGGCGCCGGAGACCATTTCCACCACGCATTCGCGGCTGACCGCGCCGTGTTGTTCCAGTGTTTGCGGGCGCACGCCAAGCAGCGCCTGCTTGGCCTCGTAGCTGTAGGCGACCATGCCGCAGTCGAACCATTGCGATGAGCCATCGATGCCGGTGACGGTCTTGGCGATCCAGCCGCCGGTGCAGCTCTCGGCCGTCACCAGCATGTCGCGGTTTTTCTGCAGACGCTCGCCGAGTTGGCGGGCGAGCGTATCAAGGTCGATGTCGGTCGGGGTGGGGGATGCTGTGTTCATCCGGGCATTGTGCCGTTTGCTGCCGGATATTTCTGCAAAGGCCGATGTGCTGGGCGCGGCACTCTTGCGGACACCAGTGCCGCAACAATGAGCATGCCCATGCTTGTCAATAGACAGGCTGCCAGCCCGTGTGCCTGATACATCCAGCCCGAGAGCAGGGTGCCCAGCAGGCGTCCCAGTGCGTTGGCCATGTAGTAGAAACCGACATCCTGCGACACACCATCACGTTGGGCATGGCTGATGATCAGATAGCTGTGCTGTGAGAAGTTTATTGCGAACACGATGCCAAACAGCAGCAAGCCGCCAATCAATACTGGCGTGGCGGGCAAGCCCTGATACAGCGCCAAGGCCATTGCGCCCGGAATCGCCGCCAGCAACAATGCCCAGAGTGATGCACTGCGGCCATCGGGCAGTTGCTTGCTGCGCCGGCCGGTGATCCACGGGGCCAGTGATTGCACGATGCCATAGCCGATCACCCAGGCCGCCATGAACCCGCCTACCTGCCAGAACGACCAGTCCAACTGGCTGGCGAGGAACACCGGCAGTGCCACCACAAACCACACATCGCGGGCGGCAAACAAGAACATCCGTGCCGCCGACAACAGGTTGATCGCGCGGCGCTTGGCCAGCATCTGGCGGAACTTCGGCCTGGCACTGGCCTTGCCCAGATCGTGCTTGAGCAGGACAAGGCCGATCAGCCAGACAAGCGCCAGCCCAATCACCATCAACAGCACCGAATGACGGAAAGCCCACCCACGCAAGCAACACACCGCCAAGGAAAAAGCCCACCCCCTTCAGCGCGTTTTTTGAGCCGGTCAACATCGCGACCCAGCGATACAACGTGCCCTGCGCATCATCTGGCAGCAACAGCTTGATACTGCTCTTGGCGCTCATCTTGTTGAGATCCTTGGCGATGCCCGACAGTGCTTGCGCCGCCAGCAGTTGTCGCTGAGGAAGCCCAGCAGATCCTGCATCCGGCAGAAATCGGCGCGATAACGGATATGACGGCCACTGGGCTCGGCACCAACCAAACCGGCGTGCGCCAGTGCCTTCAGATGGAAGGAAAGCGTATTGGCCGGGATGTCCAAAAAATCGGCCAATTCGCCAGCGAAGGCGCCTTCCGGGCCCAGTTCGACCAAGCGACGAAAGACTGACAGGCGTGAATCCTGGGCCAGCGCGGCAAGGGCGGTAACGGCGTTTTTATTATCCATAATTCCAGAATAATGGAAATATAATGACAGAACAACGACAAGCTCGGGCTAACGTCCTCCGCCACCATGCAAGGGGCAAGTAAACTGGGCCGCCCGATCCGCCCGCGATGGCCCCTTGATGACCGACCTCAGCCAGCACACCCCGCTTATGCGCCAGTTCTTCACCGCCAAGGCCGAGCACCCGGATGTGTTGCTGTTTTTCCGCATGGGCGATTTTTACGAGCTGTTCTATGACGATGCACGCAAGGCCGCGCGTCTGCTGGATTTGACCCTGACCCAGCGCGGGCAAAGCGCGGGCCAGCCGATCCCGATGGCCGGTGTGCCGCATCATGCTTACGAAGGCTATTTGGCGCGGCTGGTGGCGCTGGGCGAATCGGTGGCGATCTGCGAGCAGATCGGTGACCCGGCGACATCGAAGGGCTTGGTCGAGCGCAAGGTGGTGCGGATCGTCACGCCGGGGACGGTGACCGATGAAGCGCTGTTGCAGGATCGTCGCGATACGTTGTTGATGGCGGTTTCGCGCGACAAGAATGGTTACGGGTTAGCGTGGGCCGATCTTGCCGGCGGCCGTTTCCACGTTGCACAACTGGCGAATGACGATCAATTGGAAGCCGAGCTTGCCCGGCTGGAACCGGCGGAATTATTGATTGCCGATGAGGATGGCTGGCCGCCATCGATGGCCACACGCGCGGGCCTGCGCCGGCGTGCGCCGTGGTTGTTTGATGCCGATGCCGCGCGGCGCAAATTGCGGGCGTTTTTCAAGCTGCATGATCTCTCGGGCTTCGGTATCGAGGATGCGCCGTTGGCGATTGCCGCGGCCGGTGCCTTGCTTGGCTATGTCGAGGAAACCCAGAAGCAGCAATTGCCGCATCTGACCACGATCGCGATGGAATCCGGCGATAGCGCGATCGCGATGAACGCGGCCACCCGCCGCCATCTGGAGCTGGATTCGCGCATCGACGGCGATACAAAAAACACTTTGCTGGGCGTGCTTGATTCCACCATCACGCCGATGGGCGGGCGCTTGCTGCGGCGCTGGCTGCACCGGCCGTTGCGCACCCGTGAGGTGATCGAGCCGCGCCTGCAGGCGGTGCAAA
Organism: Pseudomonadota bacterium; assembly: GCA_030538735.1. Lineage (GTDB taxonomy): Bacteria > Pseudomonadota > Gammaproteobacteria > Xanthomonadales > Xanthomonadaceae > Solilutibacter. Next base: position 6,273 of record JAUNTK010000060.1, on the reverse strand, counting down.
CCGTGCTGGATGCGCAGGGCTTCGATGATCTGCGCGAGGTATTCCGTGGCTTCGGTGATGTCGAGCGCATCTTGACCCGCGTCGCGCTGCGCAGTGCCCGCCCGCGTGATCTCTCGACATTGCGCGATGCGTTGTTGAAGCTGCCGGAATTGCGCAGCCAGCTTCTGCCATTGGATTCGCCGCGTTTGGCCTTTCTCGCCGAGCGCATGGGCGAACATGCGGTCACGGCTGATTTCCTGCGCCGCGCCATCATCGAGCAACCGCCAGTGGTGGCCCGCGATGGCGGGGTGATCGCCGAAGGCTTCGATGCCGAATTGGATGAGCTGCGCCTGCTATCGACGCACGCTGATCAATTCCTGATCGATCTGGAAGCCCGCGAGCGTGAGGCGACCGGGATCAACACCTTGAAGGTCGGCTACAACCGCGTCCACGGTTACTACATCGAAATGGGCAAGGTGCATGTCGGCAAGGTGCCGCTGCATTACACCCGGCGGCAGACGCTGGCCAATGCCGAGCGTTACATCACCGAGGAATTGAAAAGTTTCGAGGACAAAGTGCTGTCGGCGCGCGAGCGTGCCTTGGCGCGCGAGAAGCTGCTGTACGAGGAGGTGCTCGATGGCCTCAACGAAGACCTGCAACCGCTGCGTGACTGTGCCGCCGCGTTGGCCGAATTGGACGTGCTGGCCGGTTTTGCCGAGCGCGCCGAGGCGCTGGATTGGTCACGCCCGCGCCTGACCAGCGAGCCGCGCTTGATGATCGAAGCCGGCCGCCATCCCGTGGTCGAGGCGGTGCGCAGCGAGCCGTTCACGCCCAATGATTTGAAGCTGGACGAAGCGACCCGGATGCTGGTGATCACCGGCCCCAATATGGGCGGTAAATCCACCTATATGCGGCAGAACGCCTTGATCGTGCTGCTGGCGCATATCGGCAGTTTTGTCCCCGCAGCGCGCGCCGAGATCGGGCCGATTGACCGCATCCTGACCCGGATCGGGGCCGGCGATGATCTGGCCAAAGGCCAATCGACCTTCATGGTCGAGATGTCGGAAACCAGCTACATCCTGCATCACGCCAGCGCCGAATCACTGGTGCTGATGGATGAAATCGGGCGCGGCACATCGACCTATGATGGCTTGGCGCTGGCCGATGCCTGCGCCCGCCATCTGGCCGATGCCAACCGCAGCTACACCCTGTTTGCCACCCACTATTTCGAGCTGACCGCGCTGGCCCAGCCGGGCAGCGGCATCCGCAACGTGCATCTGGATGCGGTCGAGCACGAGGACAATCTGGTGTTCATGCACGCGGTGAAGGATGGCCCGGCCAATCGCAGTTTTGGCTTGCAGGTGGCATCGCTGGCGGGCCTGCCAAAATCCGTGGTGCGTGAGGCCCGCGCCAGGCTGGCCGAATTGGAGCAGGGCGGGGCGAAATCCGCCGCCCCGCTGACCGCTGAAACCTTGGACAAACCGCAGCAGATCGGCCTGTTTGCCGCCCCCAGTGCAGCGATGGAAGCGTTGGCCGGCATCGACCCGGATGAGCTGACCCCGAAGCAAGCGTTGGAAGCCTTGTATCGGCTGAAATCGCTGGGTTGAATTGCAGGACAGAGGCATGGTGCCATATCGGTGTTTGGTGCTGGCTTAGCTCTACGATCGAGGCGGCGAAGCGTGTTGCGCACTGAGACGTACTGACAAGATATCGCGCGTAAAAAACAGTGACGCCGATGGCAATTTGAGGGATTGGCACAAACACGGATTTCCTCGAAAAAACATCGGCTTGCGTCATCTTTGCAGGCTGAATGGCCGTCTACGTATCTGGCCCATCTTGCCGTTGCAATTTTTGCGGCGTAGAACTCCGCCATCCCCCGAACCCGGCGATTGCCGGAGAGCACAACATGGCAGTGGCTGGTTCGTCCGATGTGGTCGTTGCCTTACCGCTTGATGGGTCGCCGCCGGATCTGGCGTTGCGCGGCTTGGTGCTGCTGGCGCAGTTCCATGGGGTCGCCGCGGATGAGCAGCAATTGGCGCATGATTTTGGCCGGGGTGGCGAGCCGTTCGATGAAGCCTCTCTTCTGCTGGCCGCCAAGCAGCTTGGCCTGAAGGCCAAATTCCACGCACATCCAGTAGCCCGCATCGGCAGCGCGAATCTTCCGGCGCTGGTGCTGGGTACAGAAGGCGAAGCTCCGTTCGTCGTTGCGAAGGTGGCGGCGGACGGTGGCCAGATCTTGATCCATGATCTAGCGGAACGCCGTCCGAAGACGCTCTCGCGTAGCGAGTTTGAAGAACGCTATACCGGCCGCCTGTTGCAGGTGGCCTCCCGTGCTTCGGTGCTGGGCGATTTGGCCAAGTTCGATTTCACTTGGTTTATCCCGGCGGTTATCAAGTACCGCAAGCTGTTGGGCGAGGTGTTCGTCGTCTCGTTGTTCATCCAGATGTTTGCGCTGGTGACCCCGCTGTTTTACCAAGTGGTGATGGACAAGGTGCTGGTGCACCACGCGATAACCACGCTGCATGTCATCGCTATCGGCCTGATCACCATGGCGGTGTTCGATGTGCTGATGAGCGGCCTGCGTACCTATGTGTTCGCCCATACCACCAGCAAGATCGATGTCGAGCTTGGCGCGCGCCTGTTCCGCCATGTGCTCAACCTGCCATTGGCCTACTTTGAATCACGGCGGGTGGGCGACACCATGGCCCGCGTGCGCGAGCTGGAGAATATCCGCCAGTTTTTGACTGGTCAGGCGCTGACCTCGGTGCTGGATCTGTTGTTTACCGTGGTGTTTCTGGCGGTGATGTTTTGGTACAGCGGCTGGCTGACGCTGATCGTGGTGTTGTCGTTGCCCGTCTATGGGCTGATCTCCGGCAGCATCACGCCGATCCTGCGCAAGCGGCTGGACGAGAAGTTCGCGCGCGGTGCCGACAACCAAGCGTTTTTGGTCGAGACCGTCAGTGGCATCGGTACGGTGAAGGCGATGGCGGTCAGCCCGCGCATGACCCGCACTTGGGATAACCAGTTGGCGGGGTATGTGGGGGCCAGCTTCAACGTCACCAAGATCGCCACGCTGGGCCAGCAAGGCGTGCAACTGACCCAGAAGCTGGTCAGTGTGGCGATCCTGTATTTCGGGGCCAAGCTGGTCATCGAGAACAAACTGACGCTGGGCCAGTTGATTGCCTTCAACATGCTGGCCGGGCAAGTGGCCGCGCCGATTATCCGCCTCGCCCAACTCTGGCAGGATTTCCAGCAGGTCGGCATCTCGGTTGAGCGCCTTGGCGACATCCTCAATACCAAGACCGAAGTGCCGGGCAGTCGTCTGGCACTGCCGCCGATCCAGGGGCGCGTCACCTTCGAGCGCATCACCTTCCGCTATCGGCCGGATGCGCCAGAGGTACTTCGCGATATCAATTTGGATATCCAGCCGGGTGAAGTGATCGGCATCGTTGGGCGCTCGGGTTCTGGCAAAAGCACGCTGACCAAGCTGGTGCAACGCCTGTACACGCCCGAGCGTGGCCGTGTGCTGGTGGATGGTCATGATCTGGCACTGGCCGATCCGGCTTGGCTGCGCCGGCAGTTGGGCGTGGTGTTGCAGGAGAACTTTTTGTTCAACAAATCGGTGCGCGAGAACATCGCGCTGGCCGAGCCGGGGATGCCGATTGAGCGGGTGATCCGCGCCGCCAAAATGGCCGGTGCCCACGAGTTCATCATGGAATTGCCCGAAGGCTACGACACCAAGGTGGGCGAGCACGGCACCGGCCTATCCGGTGGACAGCGCCAGCGCGTGGCGATTGCCCGCGCCCTGATCACCGACCCACGCATCCTGATCTTCGATGAGGCCACCAGCGCGCTGGATTACGAATCCGAGCACGCGGTGATGAGCAACATGAAGTCGATCTGCAAGGGCCGCACGGTGCTGATCATCGCGCATCGGCTCTCGACCGTGCGGCATGCCAACCGCATCGTGGTGGTCGAGAAGGGCGAGATTGTCGAAGCCGGCAGCCATGAAAGTTTGGTTAGCCAGCCGGGCGGCTATTACGCCCACCTGCACCAGTTGCAACAAGGCGGGGTAGCGTCATGAAGCACATCCTGCAAGGGGCAGCGGACTTCATCAAACGCTATGTGGCGATTTTTCGCGCAGTGTGGGCCGAGCGTAAAACCATGGAAAGCCCGGAGAGGACACCGGATGAAGTCGCCTTTTTGCCCGCGCACTTGGAGCTGACCGAAACACTCGTGTCTCCCGCCTCGCGCTGGACGATGCGCCTGATCATCGCGCTGTTTTGCATCGCATTGCTGTGGGCCTGCATCGGCAAGGTGGATATCGTCGCCGTGGCCCCGGGCAAAATCGTGCCGAGCGGCCGCACCAAGGTGATCCAGCCGGCGGAGACGGCGGTGGTCAAACGCATCCTGGTTGAAGACGGCCAAGAGGTTAAAGCTGGGCAATTGCTGGTGGAACTCGATGCCACCGGCGCACAGGCCGATGTCAGCAAGGCCGGCGATGCCTTGATCAATGCGCGGTTGGCACAACTGCGGCTGGATGCGATTGCGCAGGCACTCAAGACCGGCCAACTGCCGCAGATGCAGGCCGATGAAACCTTGCCCAAGGCACGTTGGCAAGCCGAGCAGGAACTGGCCAGCAGCGAATACCTCGCCTTCCAACAAAAGCGCGAAAACCTACAGGCCGCTATTGCACAACGCCGCGCCGAAATCGCCACCATCCAAGCCATGCTCGGCCCGATGGCGGAAACCGCCGCGATTGCCAGGACCCGTGAAGCCGATTATGAGAAGTTGATCCAAGGCCAATATGTGGGGCGGCACGATTATTTATTGAGGCAGCAAGAGCGCATCGCCGCCGAGCAGAACCTGGCCAGCCAGCGCAGCCGCTTGCATGAAGCCGAATCCGCACTACGTGGAGCGCAGGAGCAACTCGATGTGCTGGCGGCTGAATTCAAAGAGCAAACGCTTACCCAGCTACGGCAAGCCAACGAGCAACTCCAGCAATACGCGCCGGAAGTGAAGCGTACCGAACAGCGCGACAAGCAACTGGCGCTCAGGGCACCCGTGGACGGCACGGTGCAGCAGTTGGCGATTCATACCGTGGGCGGCGTGGTCACGCCCGCGCAAGCCTTGATGGCGGTGGTGCCCAAGGGCGATCAGGTGGAAGTGGAAGCCACCGTGCTTAACAAGGATATCGGGTTTGTCAGGCCCGGGCAAACGGCGACGATCAAGGTGGAGAGTTTTCCGTACACCCGCTATGGGTATTTAACGGGTGAAGTGGTGTCGGTTTCCAGTGACGCGGCACAGGACGAGAAGATGGGGCTGGTGTTTCCGGCGAGAGTGCGAATCAACAAGAACGAATTGAATATTGATGGTGCGCCTGTGCGGGTGACACCGGGCATGGGCTTGAGTGTGGAAATAAAAACGGGTGGGAGGCGGCTCATCAGTTATCTATTGAGCCCATTGCGGAAAATGGAAAATGAGGCAGGGCGGGAGCGATGAAAAAGACCAGTCACACACTATCAGCACAAAAACGAACGGATAAGACCGTTGCCATAACGAAAGGCGAGTGTGGCCCGGGTGGCGTGGATAAAGGCCCGCCGCCCCGCCGTTGGTTGCCAATTCTTGTCTCTTTGTGTCTTTCCCTGCCATGGTTGGCCACGATCAGTGCGTGCAAGCGTACCCCGCGCGACCCGGACAAGCTGTATTACGGCACACTGGGGCCAAAGGTGGTGCGGGTGCGTGATGGCGATATTTTTTTGACGGATTATGAAATCAATACCCAGCGCCAGCGTGGTGAATGCACACGGCCGCTGACCAGCATCATGTTTGTGCTGCACTGGCCGGATATGGAGGCACCCAATGAGCGGAATATGGATGATTTTACCGCCAACTACCTCAAAAGCGTGGGCGATACGCAGTGGGTTGAGATTGGATTGGTGAAGACATCGGTCAGCCATATGAAAATGTCGGTGCTGCAAAGCGCTTCGCTCATGGATCATGATGTTTACCGCTCCCAGTTCCCGGCGGGTGTGGAGAGGATATATGGGGAATCCCCCGATTTGGGGCTTAAGTTCGCCATCATCGACAAGAAATACTACGGCAGCATGGGGTTGGGGAAAATTATCTACAGCGATAGCTGGGAGGGCGAGCCGGGCACATCGATATCCTGCGATCACGGCCCCCCCCCCCCTCCCTTTTTTGAACAGCTCCCGCCGCCGAAATGGACCCCACTTTGCAAGCAATTTGTTGCGTATTCAGAACTGCCTGGAATGAAAATTAAAGCAATCTACA
>JAUNTK010000176.1 GCA_030538735.1 Pseudomonadota bacterium | reverse complement strand
CTCAATCGGCCATCCTCATCGCCTGGCCCCATGCCGATACCGACTGGGCCGCACGGCTGGGCGAGGTTGAAGACACCTATATCGCGCTGGTCGCGGCGATCACCCGCTTCCAGCCGGTGGTCATCATCGTGGCCGATGACGATATCGAGGCCTATGCCGACGCCCGCCTGCGCAGCAATCGCATCGATATGGGTCGCGTGCGTTTTGTCAGCGCGCCCTATGACGATACGTGGTTGCGCGATTCCGGCCCGATCAGCCTGTGCGATGGCGATGATTTCAATCTGCTCGATTTCCGCTTCACCGGCTGGGGCGGCAAGTTCGAGGCCAGTGCCGATGACCAGTTGGTCAAGCATCTGCACCGCGATGGCCTGTTTGGCGCGGCCCGCTGCGAATCCATCGATTTCGCGCTGGAAGGCGGCGCGATCGAAACCGATGGCGCGGGCAGCCTGCTTACCACGTGGCAATGCCTGTCGCTGCGCCACCCCGAGGCCCGCCGCGAAGAACTAAGCCGCCAACTGGCTGGCTGGCTCAAACAAGAGCGCGTGCTGTGGCTCGACCACGGTGCGCTGGAAGGCGACGACACCGATGCCCATATCGATACCCTCGCCCGCTTTGCGCCGGGTGACACCATCGTGTTCCAAGCCTGCGATGACGAGGCCGATTCGCACTACGCGGAGCTCGCCGCGATGGCCGATGAAATCGCCGCGCTGCGCACCCGAGACGGCCAACCGTATCGGCTGTTTCCGCTGCCGTGGGCCAAACCGATTCTTGATGGCGAACGCCGGCTGGCCGCCAGTTACGCCAACTTCTTGATCGTCAATGGCGCGGTGCTGATGCCCAGCTACGGCGATGCGGCCGATGCCAAGGCCGCCGAGGTGATGCAGGCCGCCTTCCCTGATCGCGAAATCGTGCAGATCGACTGCCGCCCAATCATTTGGCAAAACGGCAGCCTGCATTGCCTGACCATGCAATTGCCCGCCGGGCTGGTCGCAGCCTGAAACCGCACCCCAGCCTGCCGCGCAAATCGCGCGCTTGGTTGGGGTGACATGGCAACCGTATACCATCGTCGCCCCAGCGCAGGCTGGGGCCCGTCGTAATTTTCACGAATTGCCCGTCCCGGAATGGAAGACCGAACGCTGCCGTTTGCTCGCGACTGATGCGCGGGCAAGATCGAGATCAAGACCGAATGGGCTCCAGCGTTCGCTGGCGTGTCGGCGAGAAATGCAGGCTTGATATGCGCGCACTACCTTTGCACGGTTTGGGCCGCCGCCACCGGGTAGCGTTCGCCCGCGGCAGCATCGGGCGGAAAGACCGCATCCAGTTGCGCCATCACTTCCGGCGGTAGACGCAGTTGGATGGCCGCCAGATTTTCATCCAGCCGCGTGATGCTGCGCGTGCCGGGAATCGCGATCAAATGCGGGGCGCGGCTCAGCACCCAAGCCAAGGCCAGTTGCGCAGGCGTGTGACCCAGCGCCTGCGCCAAACTACGCACGGCATCCACCAGACGCAGATTGTGTTGGAAGTTCTCGCCGATGAAACGCGGGTTGTGGCGGCGGTAGTCATTGGCCGCGAAATCATCGGGCGAGGTGATCGCACCTGTCAGGAAACCGCGCCCCAGCGGGCTGTAGGCGACGAAGCCGATCCCCAATGCTCGGCATGTTTCAAGCACCGCATTGGCCTCCGGCTCGCGGCTCCAGAGCGAGTATTCGCTTTGGATGGCGGTGAGCGGATGCACCGCATGGGCGCGGGCAATCGTGGCGGCGCTGGCCTCACTTAACCCGATGAAGCGCACCTTGCCCTGCTCCACCAACCGTGCCATCGCACCTACCGTGTCTTCGATCGGCACCTGCGGATCAACACGATGCTGGTAGTACAGATCGATGTACTCGATTTGCAAGCGTTTCAATGAACCTTCGACACTGGCACGCACGTATTCGGGCCGGCCATCCACACCACGCGCGCCGGGGTTGCCGGCATCACGCACGATGCCGAATTTGGTGGCGACAAAGGCCTGATCGCGTCGCCCTTCAAGTGCCCGCCCCAGCAGCGCCTCGTTGGTGTGCGGGCCATACATGTCGGCGGTATCCAGCACGTTGGCGCCGCACTCCAGCGCGTGGTGGATGGTAGCGATGGAGCGGGCATCGTCCGCTGGGCCGTAAAACTCGCTCATGCCCATGCAGCCCAGGCCCAGCGCGGACACCAGCGGGCCATTCGGGCCAAGGCGGCGTTGTGTGATGGATCGATTCATGACGCTG
>JAUNTK010000059.1 GCA_030538735.1 Pseudomonadota bacterium | reverse complement strand
AAGAGAAAGTAACCAAAGAGAAGGGATATAGGATCAAGAGCACAGCTCGATGCGGCAGGTGCGTAGACACTTTTCGATTCGCCCTCCTGGCTCATACGAAAAGTGGCGCACATCCTGTGCGCCACCCTACGGGTTTCCTGTTTCATCGGCTGTGGTTTGCGAGCAAAACCAGACCCGACACCACCCAGCACGAAAGCCAACGTCTCACCCAGCCCGGAGGGCGTCGGCCACGGATGGCCGACGTTTTCCGTATGAGCCATGGACTGGCGAATCGGAAAATTCCCGGGCAGCGCCCGTTGGCGGGCTGTGGCTTCGTCGAGCGCACTTTCTTTTGGTTACATTTTCTTTGTGCGAGCAAAGAAAAGTAACCCGCCTGACCTTGGGCAGGCGGAAGCTCTTGATTTGGATAACGCGCACTATTAAAGGCACTTACCCTGCGGGCCAGCTTCGCTGTTTGCCTGCCAATACGAAACGATGAAGTCACCACCTTCATCGAGGGTCGCCACCCAACACCACCCCATTACAGGCATCATGTCAGCCATCCCTCGCCACCCGAGACCACCATGACCCTCGCCTATGCCTGCATCCTGATCGCCGCCTTGTTGCCGTATGTCTGGACGATGGTGGCGAAATCCAGCGCGCCCAAGTTTGATAACCGCGAACCGCGCCTGTGGCTGGAAAAACAAGAGAACCCGAAAGTGCGCCGCGCCGATGCCGCGCAGAAAAATGCGTTCGAGGCCCTCCCGGCGTTTGCCGCCGCGGTATTGATGGCGCAATTCGCCAATGTTGCGCCGGCCATCATCGGCCTGCTTGCCGCTGGTTTCGTCGTGTTCCGCGTGCTGCATGGCGTGTTCTATGTCGGCAACCAAGCCATGCTGCGCAGCGTGGCCTGGTTTGGCGGCTTCATGTGCATGGCCACGTTGATGGCGCTGGCGCTGATGTTGATTGCCTGAGCTGACCATCGTGGCCACTGATCGCAGCTTTATCGATTACATCGCCGAGCAACTCGACCTCGGCGCGCGCCTGACCCACAAAAAAATGTTCGGCGAATACGCGCTGTATCTGGATGAAAAAGTGGTCGGTTTCGCCTGCGACAACAGCTTCTTCATCAAGCCCAACCCGGCCGTGGCGAAGCTGCACCCCGAACTACCGCAGCGCCCGCCGTATCCCGGTGCCAAGGATTACCCAGTGGCCGATGAACTGCTCGACGATGGCGATGCGCTGCGTCGGCTGATCATCGCCAGCGCCGATGTGCTGCCGGCCGCCAAGCCGAAGAAACCCGGCAAACGGCGCGTCGGCAAATAACGCGGGTTGGTGGGCATCGCTTGCCTGCGGGCTTGCGTGCGGAAGCCGCGAGCGAACCCGCCAGAATCAGGCGACTACCAAGCGCACCCGGGCAAAATTGCGCTTGCCCACCGCGATCACGCCCTCGAAGCCGGGCATGAACAACTGCGTGGCGTCTTCAAACACCTCGCCATCGACGCGCACGCTGCGCTCTTTCAGCTTGCGATTGGCCTCCGAGTTGCTGGGCGTGATGCCGGCAGCGGTCAGCAAGGCGGCGATGCGCAGGCCCTCGGCCGGCACCGCGACATCCTGCAACGGCAGGTTGCCGATATCGCCTTCGCCACGCACGGCGGCATGCCAGCCGGCAATCGCGGTTTCGGCGGCGGCTGCATTGTGGAAGCGCGTAGTCAGCTCACGCGCCAAACGCAGTTTTAGATCGCGCGGGTTGAGCTGGCCGGCCTCGATCTCGCCACGCAGGCGGCGCGCTTCATCGATGGAAATCTCGAAACTCAGCAGGTCGATCCACTTCCACATCAGCGCATCGCCGATCTTCATCGTCTTGATGACGATATCAATCGCCGGCTCATCAATACCGATGTAATTACCCAGCGATTTCGACATCTTCTGCACGCCGTCGATGCCTTCCAACAGCGGCATCGTCAGCACCACCTGCGGCTTCATACCATGCGCTTCTTGCAGGCCGCGCCCCATCAGCAGGTTGAATTTTTGATCGGTGCCGCCCAGCTCGACATCGGCCTTGAGCGCCACCGAGTCGTAGCCCTGCACCAGCGGGTAGAGAAATTCGTGGATCGCAATCGGCTGTTGCGCGGCGTAACGCTTGGCAAAATCATCGCGCTCCAGCATCCGCGCCACGGTGTGATTGGCGGCCAGGCGGATCATATCGGCCGCGCCCATCGTGGCAAACCACTCGCTGTTGAAGCGCACTTCGGTGCGTTCCTTATCCAGCACCTTGAACACCTGCGCGGCATAGGTCTCGGCGTTTTTCAGCACGTCCTCGCGGGTCAGCGGCTTGCGGGTGACGTTCTTGCCGGTCGGGTCGCCGATCATGCCGGTGAAATCGCCGATCAAAAAAATCACTTGATGGCCAAGATCCTGAAACTGGCGCATCTTGTTCAGCAGCACGGTATGGCCCAGGTGCAGATCCGGCGCGGTCGGGTCGAAGCCGGCCTTGATCCGCAGCGGACGGCCTTGGTTGAGGCGGGCTTCCAGCTCATCGCGCTTGAGCAGCTCATCGCTGCCGCGGGCGATCAGGTCGAGGGCTTCGGCGGTGTGGGTGGTGGACACGGGCACTTCCTGAATAGGTAACAAAACCGGGATTGTCGAGTAAATCTTCCGTTAAATTTGACGGATGTCAAAAAAACCATACGGATCAATGATTTGACGCGATGTGTTGATGTGTTTATGGTAGCGCGCTGATCCCATCATCACATCACGCGGAGATTGCTGAATGACTGACTCCGGTCTGGATGCCGCTCGCAAACAACAGCTGCGCAAACTCCGCGCTGAAGGCCTCAAACGCTATGTCGCCAACCGCATCCCGCCGGGGATGACGGGCCGCTGGCCGCGTCGCCATTGGGCACACGCCGGTTTGGCCGCCAGCATCGCCGGCCTGTTGGCCGCGTTGGTGCCGGGGCTGGATCAAGCCCTGACAGTCTCCAATCATGCGCCGCGCGCCTCGTTGGCGCTGCCATTGCCGCATATCGGCCCGAACAAGGCCGCCGCATCGACCCGCAAGGGCGATAGCTGGCAGATCGTCAATGTGCGTGCTGGCGAAACCGGCAGCACGATTTTCGAGCAACTCAACATCCCGCAGGCCGATCTGGCCCGCCTGCTCAAACATCCCGGCCTGGCGATGGAAATGCGCCGCCTGCGCCCCGGCCAGGAGTTGGCCTTCGACCTGCCGGTTGGCGGCCCACTGCGCGGCTTCCGCTACACGCGGATGGGCGAGAAGGTGGAACTGGATTTGACCGGCGAGAAGATCGTCGAGACCGCCGTGCCGCAGGAAGTCACCGTGCGCACCGTGGTGCTGACCGGCAATGTCGGTGATTCGCTGTTCAAATCAGCGCGCAAGGTGGGCCTGACTCAGCAAAACCTGAAAGAGCTGACCGACGATATCTTCAAGTACGACATCGATTTCGATTCCGATCTATCCGATAACGACCGCTTCAGCGTGGTGGTGGATCAGACCTGGCGCGATGGCAAGCTGGTCAAGACCGGCCCGGTGCTGGCCGCCACGATTACCGCTGATGGCAAGCTGTATTCGGGCTTTTTGTTTGAGCGCGATGGCCGTCGCAGTTACTTCACCGCCGATGGCCGCTCACTGGAGCGCGCCTTCATCCGTATGCCGATCCCCTACGCGCGCCTGACCTCGGGCTTCGGTGGCCGCCGCCATCCGGTGCTGGGCAAGCAGCGCATGCACAAGGGCGTCGATTACGGCGCGCCCACCGGCACCCCGATCATGGCCGCCGGTGACGCACGGGTGAAATCGGTGGGCTGGCAAGGTGGCTACGGCAAGGCCGTCGAGCTTGACCACGGCCAAGGCAAGACCACCTTCTATGCGCATATGTCGCGCTTCGCCAATATCCGCCCCGGCCAGCGCATCGCCCAGGGCACGGTGATCGGCTATGTCGGCAGCACCGGCCTCTCCACCGGCCCGCATCTGCATTACGAGTTCCGCGTCAACGGTGTGCACCGCAACCCGCTGTCGATCACCCTGCCGCCGCCAGCGCCGCTCTCAGGCCCGATGCTGACCCGCTTCAAGGGCGAAACCAGCCGCGCGCTGGGCAAGATCCGTGAAGTCGAAAACATCGTGTTCCAAGGCGATAACGAGGTACAGGTGGCCGACCTCAAGGCCGGCGTACAAGGCAAGAATCGCGGCTGATCCGCATGCCTGTTCAATCACGATGACGCCGGCCCTGTGCCGTCGTCGTTGTTTCAGCGATGATGGATGGATGAGCGAACCCGACCTTTTTCTTGGCTTGATGTCTGGCACCAGCGCCGATGGCATCGATGCCGCACTGGTGCATTTTGATGAGCACGGCGGCCGCCTGCGCGCCGATGTGCGCCACGCCCTCACCCACCCGTGGCAACCCGACCTCCGCGAACGCCTGATCGCCGTCGGCCAAGGCGGGCCGCTGACATCACTGGATGAGTTGGGGCAATTGGATACCGGCGTCGGCCGCGCCTTCGGCGAAGCGGCGCTGGCCTTGATCGCCGCCGCCGGCATCGATAAACACACGGTGCGCGCGATTGGCTCGCACGGCCAAACCATCCGCCATCGCCCGGCACTGGCCGCGCCGTTCTCGATGCAGATCGGCTGCGCCGCGCATATCGCCGAGATCAGCGGCATCGATACCGTGGCCGATTTCCGCCGCCGCGATATCGCCGCCGGCGGCCAAGGCGCGCCGCTCTTGCCGGCCATCCACAAGGCGCTGCTGCAGGATGCGGCCGAAGACCGCGCCGTGCTGAATCTGGGCGGCATCGCCAATATCACCCTGCTGCCGCGTGGCGATGGCGATGCCGCTGCCAGCGATGCCATCCGTGGCTTCGATACCGGCCCGGCCAACGCCCTGCTGGATCTATGGTGCCAGCTGCATACCGGCCAGCCGTATGACGATGGTGGCCGCTTTGCCGCACAAGGCGTGGCCGATGCCGCGCTGCTGCAGCGCCTGTTGGCCGACCCATGGTTTGCCGCACCGCCGCCGAAAAGCACCGGCCGCGAACACTTCCATCTGGCGTGGTTATCGCCGCACCTATCCGGCGATGAAACCGCCGCCGATGTGCAGACCACCCTGCTGGCATTGGCCGCCCGCACCGTGGCCGATGCCCTGCGCACCAACCAGCCTGCCACCCAGCGCCTGTTGGTCTGTGGCGGCGGCGTACACAACCCGGTGCTGATGGCAGCGCTGGCGGCCGAGCTGCCGGGCAGCATCGTTGAATCCACTGGCGCGCACGGCGTCAGCCCGGATCACTTGGAGGCCATCGGCTTTGCTTGGCTGGCCCGGCAAACCCTGCGCCGGCAACCCGGCAACCTGCCCGGCGTGACCGGGGCCAAAGGCTCGCGCGTGCTGGGGGCGGTTTATTTGGCTTGATGCTGGTCGCAACAAGGCAGCCGCTGCTGGCAAAGCTGAGCCGATTGGATACGATGCCATCCCCAACCCCGCTTTCTCCGTTAGCATCTCTGGATGACCACAGCTTCTCCGCCCCAATCACGCCGCTGGCTTGACGCCATCAAACCCTACCTGCAACCCGCCCCACTTGGAGCCCTGTTACTCGGCATTTCATCGGGTTTTCCCTACGCGATGATCGGCGCCACCCTCACCACCCGGCTGGCGCAGGATGGCATCGACAAGAAAGCCGTCACCGCATTCTCGCTGGCCTTTCTGGTCTACAACTTCAAGGTGTTGTGGGCACCGCTAGTCGATCGAATGCACTTGCCGCTGATTGGCCGCTTTGGACAACGCCGCTCGTGGTTGTGGTTGTCTGCCGCATTGGTGATGCTGGCGGTGGTCAATCTTGGCCTGACCGATCCCAAAGCCAGCCTGCAGGCAGTCGCCGTGGCCGCGGTGCTGACCGGCATCGCCGGGGCCACCTTCGATATCGTGATTGATGCCTACCGGATCGAATCACTCAAGCCCGAGCAACTCGGCGTCGGCTCGGGCATGTCGCAATACGGCTGGCGGATCGGATCGGCCGCAGCCGGCGCACTGGCCTTGTTTCTGGCCGTGCGCGGTGGCTGGTCGCTGGCCTACATGGCCTGCGCATTGTTCGCCCTGCCTGCGCTGGTCGCAAGCCTGTGGCTTGGCGAGCCCGAGCGCCATCGCCCGCCGATGCCCGTGCGCAACCTGGCATCGATCATCTCGGCAGTGACCGACCCGCTGACCGAGTTCTTCCGCCGCCACGGTGCTTGGCTGGTGCTGTTGTTCGTGCTGCTGCACAAGATCGGCGATACCCTGGCCAACCTCACCCTGCGCCTGCTGCTGGACGAGCTGGGCTTCAGTAACGATGAAATCGCCACCTACGATGTCGGCTTCGGCTTTTTCGCGTTTTTGATCGGCATTTTCATCGGCGGCATCCTCTACTCGCGGCTGGGCATGAAACGCTCGGTGCTGATCAGCCTGATACTGATGGCGGTATCCAACCTGATGTTCGCGGTACTGGCCGCACACGGCCACAGCAACGCGCTGCTGGCGGTGACCATCTGCTTCGAGAACATCGCCAGCGGCATTGGCGGCGTGGTGGTGGTTGCCTACTTGTCCGCCCTGTGCAATCTCTCCTTCACCGCGACCCAGTTCGCCATGATGTCGGCAGCGGCATCAGTGGTGGGCCGCTTCATGACCGGCACCACCGCCGGCGCGCTGATCGAGAAAATGGGCTACGTCAACTTCTACCTCTTCACCACATTGGCCGCCGTACCGGGCATCGTGTTGTTCGTCTGGATGATGCGCCGCGGGCTGGTGGATAGCTCGATCGGCAATGCCGGTACCGCACGCAATTGACCCGGATGCACCGCAACCCACAAGCCCCCGTCATTCCGGCGAAAGCCGGAATTCATTGAATGGGCTTGCACGCAAGCGAAACTCAAGCGACGATCTACCCCGCCATCTCGACCCGCTCCTGACCTGCTCGACTTCTTCAGACCACCGATTATTGGAGAACGGCTTCTGTGGATGTGCCTGATTGGCACAGGGCCCGGCTAGAGTGCGGCCTGAGCTGATTGTCGTGCTGCCGCCATTGCTCGATGACGACCGCGCCCTCAGCGCCGTGAAGACGAACTCCGGGCCGTAGTACATCTGGAAGCATGACGCTTCTGTGGCCACCGAACTGCGCTCGGCCTCCCGCAGGATCGACACCATCTGTGTCTCACTGAATCGACTCTTCCTGATGATGTCCTCGCTTGCAAGGAAGTCATCCTCTTGACTTTTACCTGGGCCGAAAATCGCGGGGCAGGTCAGCTGCCGTAATTAGTAATTTACAAGAGGGTCATTCCCCATCTATGTAAATTTATTCGCACTTGCCGTATTCAGGTTTTATCGACGACGGATCGGTATCCGCGCCAGCGGCACATGGGCCAATTCGCCTTCACCGTCGCGGATCGGGGTGCCGGGCTCGGGGGCCCAGGCTTGGGCGTAGATCGCCTCCCAACGCATCGGCAGGCGGCCATCGGCATCGCGGGCGTGGGCGGCATCGGCGGCGGCAAATCGGGCGCGGCCAGACAAGGTGTGGCGGCGTGCGTGGAGGGCATTGGTCGCGCCCATCGCGCGCAGGCTGTGCACGATGGCGCGGAAATCGGGTTTGCTTTCGATGAAGATATCGCGATCCAGCACCGGCTCGCGGAAGCCGGCAGCGACCAGTGCATCACCAAACGGGGCGATGGCGGTGAACGGGCTGACGTGCGGCAGGGCGTCGGCACGGGCAAACGCCTCGCGCAATTCGATCAGGGTTTCGCTGGCGAAGGTCGAGACGAGTAGCAGGCCGCCCGGCCGCATCACCCGGCGCAATTCGGCGAACGCGGCCGGCAGATCATCGACCCATTGCAGGGCGAGGTTGCAAAACAGCACATCAAACACGCCATCGGCAAACGGCAGACGGCGCAGATCGGCACCGACGCGGGCGATCTCGCGCTGGCGTAACCAGTGGCCGCGGGTGTTATCGCGCGCGGCGTGCAGCATCGGCAGGGCGATATCGGCGGCGATGATCTCGGCTTTCGGCCAGCGTTGGCGCATCGCGCTGGCGGCGCGCGCCGGGCCGCAGGCCAGATCAAGAATGCGGGCGGGCCTGGCTTGACCGTGGCGCAGTGCGTAGTAATCCAGCGAATCCAGCAGGCGCGTTTCGATCTCGCGCTGCACGGCGCTGGCCTCGTCGTAGCCGGCCGCGGCACGCGAGAACGCACGGCGCACGTGTTGGCTATCGAAGATGCGGCTCATGCGCGGTTATCCAGCAGTGGCTGCCACGCGGCGATGAGTTCATCGGCATGGGTAAGGAAGGGTGCGTGGCCGGCGTGCTCGATCACCGTCAACTGCGCAGCGGGCATCATCGCCACCGCGTCTTGCATGGCGCGCGGGCTGACCAGACGGTCACGCCGCCCGGCGAACCACAGGCTGGGCAGATCAAGCTCTGCCAAACCGGCGCGCAAGTCGCTGTTTTCCAGCAATTCCAGCCCATCGGCCAAGACCGATGTCGCTGGCTCGCCGCGGGCAAACAGGGCATCGCGCAGGCGGCGCAGTTCATCTTTGGCGTGGTCGGAACCAAATGCTTCCAGCGCCAGAAAACGATCCAGCGTGCCGCGCCAATCCGTGCGCAGGCCGTGGGCGAAATCCTGAAAAATCTCGGCCGACATGCCGTGCCGCCAATCATCCTTGCGCACAAAACAGGGCGTCGCGCACAGCATGGTCAGGCTCTGCATCGGCAGGCCGCGTTGGGCGGCATGCAAGGCGACCAAGCCGCCCAGCGACCAGCCGCACCAATGTGCATCCGCAGGCACTTCGGCCGCAATCGCGTTGGCCGAGGCATCCAGTGCCAGCGGTATATCGCTATCACGCGAATGGCCGTGGCCGGGCAGGTCAACCAGATGCAGGCGGCAGCGCGTGGCGAGGCGCGCAACCAGCGGCGCAAACACGCCGCCATGCATCGCCCAGCCATGCAGCAGCACGATATCGGGGCCGTGCTGGCCGATGCGTTCGATATGCAAACTCATGCACCGTGCTCCGAGCGCAGCGCCTGCACTTCACGCGGGTCATCGGCACGCGGGCGCGAGGCGACCCACGCAAACAGCACGATGCCGATGATGATCATCAGCCCGCCCCACAACGCGCCGCCCTGCGGCCAGATTTCATGCAAGAACAACACGCCGAGCACGCTGGCAAAGATCAACTCGGCAGCCTGCATCGCCTCGGTGGCGGCCAGCGCGGTTGGGTTATCGCGCACCATGCCGGTGGCCTTGAAGAACAAAATCGTGGCGATCACCCCGGCCGCCAATGCCACCCCGGCGGCCAGCGCGACCTGCGATAGCGAAGGCAAACCCGCCTCGCCATAGGCATACATCGCCACCATCCACCACAGCGGTTGGCTGGCCAACGTCAGGCCAAACACGCGCTGGGTGGCATCGAGTTCTTCGCCGCTTTTTTCCAGATGCAATAGCAGCAAACGGTTGCCAAGCGGATAGGCCACGGCGGCGACCAGCACGCAGGCCAGCGCCACCCACGCGGCACGATCCAGCCCGCCATCGGCATGGGAAAACTGCATCAACAACACGCCCGACAAGATCAGCAGGCCGATCAACCATGCCGATAACGGCACCTTGCGCCGCGCATCGCGATACAAAAACGGCGCACACAACATGCCGGCGATGACGGTGAATTGGAAGCTGCCGGCGATCAACCACGATGGCCCGCTGGAGGCGGCAAACGAGAGCAGCGCGTAGAACAACACGAAGCCAATCGCGGCGTATTTCAGCCACGCGCCGGGATGGCGGCGGATCGCGCCCAACACCGGCCGCATCCGCCCGCGCATCAGCGGGATCATCAACGGCAGGGTGATGAAATAGCGCAGGCAGGCCGTCCACGCCCAATGCCCGCCCTCAGTGGCGCTGGCGCGATTGAGCACATAGGTAAGGGTGAAAAACAGGGCCGAGGCCAAGGCGATCAAGATCGCCGGCAAGGCCGGGTTGGCCGGTGAACGCGCGATGTTCATAGGCCATTGCCGATCCGGCGTCGTACCTCGTCGCGGGCGCGCACAAGTGCCTCGACCAAGGCATCAATATCCTGCGGGCTGTGGATCGCAGACAGCGTAACGCGCAGACGCGCGCCGTTTTCCGGCACCGTTGGTGGGCGGATCGCGATGACGAGGAACCCTTCGCGGCGTAGTGCGGCAGCCATCTCCAACGCATGCTGCGCGCTATCGCAACGTAGCGGTTGGATCGCGGTATCGGAATCAAACAACGAAAACCCTTCGCGCAATGCCGCACTGCGAAAGCGCAGGATCATCGCCAGCAATTTTTCCCGACGCCACTCATCGCGCCGCGCCAGTTTGATCGCGGCCAATGCGGCGGCCGCCTGCGCCGGGGGCAACGCGGTGGTGTAGAGATACGGGCGTGCGGTTTCCGCCAGATGGCCGACCAGATCGGCATCGCCCGCGACCAGCGCGCCGACCCCGCCCAAGGCTTTGCCAAGGGTGAGTGTTTGCAGCGGCACTTCGCGCACGCCAAGCTGCGCTGCCGCCACACTGCCGCGCCCTTCCGGGCCAAGCACGCCGATGCCGTGCGCGTCATCAACATGCAGCAAGGCCTGCTGCATGCGCGCCACCAGCGCCAGATCACGCAGCGGCGCGATATCGCCATCCATGCTGAAAACGCCATCGGTGGAGAGGATCGCCGCGCCATCGGCCTCTTTGCGCAATTGCCGCAGCGCGCCCTCGGCATCGGCATGCGGATAACGGCGCAGGCGGCAGCCGGCCAGCCGCGCCGCGTCGATCAGGCTGGCGTGGTTGAGGCGGTCTTGCACGCAGACATCTTCATCATCCAACAGCGATTGCACCACCGCCAAATTGGCCGCCCAACCACTGCTGAAGTAGAGCGCCGCCGGCACCTGCAACCATTCCGCGACTTCGCGCTCAAGTTCATCGTGGATGGCGTGATGGCCGCTGACCAGATGCGAAGCCGTCGCCCCGGCACCGCTATGCGCTGCCTCATCCTGCAAGGCACCAACCACGGAAAAATGCTGCGACAGGCCCAGATAATCATTGCTGCAAAACGACAGCAGCCATTGCCCATCAAGCTGCAGCCGCATGCCATCGCGGCGCTCGACGATCAGCCGCTCGCGACGCCCATGCCGGGCATCGCGCAGCTCGCGCGCGGCCAGCACATAGTCGTGCAGCGAGGGCCGGCTCATGCCGCTGCCGAGGCCTGCGTTTCCGCCACGATATCGGCATGCACGGTATCGCCGCAGGGATCGAGATCGGCTCCGGCAAACGGCATCGGCTTGAGGCCGAGGCGGGCGAACAGCGCATCATCCTTGGCGGTATCGGGGTTGCCGGTAGTCAGCAATTTTTCGCCGTGGAAAATCGAGTTGGCACCAGCCAAGAAACACATCGCCTGCAATTCGTCGCTCATCGTTTCGCGCCCGGCCGATAGCCGCACCATCGATTTCGGCATGATGATGCGGGCGACCGCGATCGTGCGCACAAACTCAAACGGGTCAAGCTCTTTCTCGGCGGCCAGCGGCGTGCCGGCAACGCGCACCAAACGGTTGATCGGCACCGAATCCGGGTGCGCCGGCAAGGTGGCCAAGGTGTGCAGCAGGCCGGCGCGTTGGTCGCGCGATTCGCCCATGCCAACGATGCCGCCGCAGCAGGTTTTAAGGCCGGCATCGCGCACATGAGAAAGCGTATCGAGACGATCCTGATACTGGCGCGTGGTGATCACATCGCCGTAAAAATCGGGCGCGGTATCCAGATTATGGTTGTAGTAATCAAGGCCGGCGTCTTTCAGCGCCTGCGCCTGGCTATCGCTCAACATGCCCAGCGTGGCGCAGGTTTCCAGCCCCAGCGCCTTCACCCCGGCAATCATCTCGGCCACCTTGGGGATATCGCGATCCTTCGGCGAACGCCACGCCGCGCCCATGCAAAAACGCGAGGCACCGGCCGCCTTGGCCGCGCGCGCCTTGGTCAACACATCCTCGCAGGCCATCAGCTTGGTGGCATCAACGCCGGTGTGGTAGCGCTGCGCCTGCGGGCAATAGCCGCAATCCTCGGGGCAGCCGCCGGTCTTGACCGAAAGCAAGGTCGAGACTTGCACCTCGCCGGCATTGAAGTGCGCGCGATGCACCGCAGCGGCGCGGAACAATAATTCGGTGAACGGCAGGGCGAACAAATCGGCGATTTCCGTGCGCGTCCAATCGTGGCGGGCGAGCGCGGAACCGAGGGCAATTTCGGACATGTCTGATGGATCAGGCAGCGGCAATCCTGCCAGTCTGTTCAGCATGAAGAACCCTGTCAACTTTTCGATGCGGCATCTGGTTGACGGCCTCGCCCGGCGGCTATGGCCGGCCTGCTGTCTTTGCTGCGGCCTGCCCGGTGATGGCGATGCCGACCGCGACCTGTGCCCGGCCTGTTTTGCCGCCCTGCCGTGGAACCGCCATGCCTGTCGCCGCTGCGCCCTGCCCTTGCCCGCCAACGGTATCGACCACATCTGCGGCGCCTGCCAACAACGCGGCAGCACATCCGCATTGGCCGAGACCCATGCCAGCTTCCGCTATGACGCGCCACTCGACCGGCTGCTGCCGCGCTTCAAATTCCACCAATCGCTGGCGGCCGGGCGCGTGTTATCGGGTTTGATGAGCCATGCACTGGCCGATACCGCCGCAGCCTCACCATCCGCCTGCCTGCTTCCGATCCCCCTGCATCGGCGGCGGCTGGCAGAGCGCGGCTACGACCAAGCACTGGAGCTGACCAAGCCCTTGGCGCGCCGCCTTGGCCTGCCGTTGCGGTGCGACCTGCTGCGCCGGCAAAAATCCACCCGCGCCCAATCGCGGCTGGATAAACAAGCCCGCCAACGCAATCTGCGTCACGCCTTTGCCGCCAGCACCACACAGCCAATGCCCGCGCATATCGTGCTGATCGATGACGTGATGACCACCGGCGCCACACTCGAAGCCGCCGCCAAGGCATTGCGCCGTGCCGGTGCCACACGCATCGATGCTTGGGTTTGCGCGCGGGTGGTGTGAGGCCGGGCGCGCAGCTTGTGATCGGAAAAGGCCCGTCCGCGACAGCCGCATCAGAAGCGAGCGTCCCTGTAGCGACGCATCGTTTCGATTTTCTTAGCCTTTCGAGCGCAGGGCAAAATCCAGCGCGATCCCGGCAAAAATCGCCATCCCCACCCAGTTGTTGTGCAAGAAGGCGCGGAAATAATCGGCCCGCGCGCGGCTGCGCGCGATCACGAATTCATGCGCCACCAACAACGCCGCCACCGCCAAACCCAACCAGTAATACAAGCCCAATTCGGCACGCACCCCAACCAGATACAAGGCGAAAAACATCGCCGCATACAGCACCGCGATGGCGATGAAATCCAGATCGCCAAATAGGACGGCGGTGGATTTCGAGCCCATCCGGATATCGTCATCGCGGTCAACCATCGCGTACCACGTGTCATACGCGGTGGCCCAGAGGATATTGGCGATGTACAGCAGCCACGCCAGCGGCGGCACCTCGCCCTGGATCGCGGCGAATGCCATCGGGATGCCCCAGCCAAACGCCATCCCCAAATACACCTGCGGCAGATAGGTGTAGCGCTTCAAGTATGGATAACTCGCGGCCAGAATCACGCCGACCACGCTCATCAAAATCGCCAAGGTATTGAGCGTCAGCACCAGCGCGAACGCCACCAACATCAGGCCCGCAAACAGCATCAACGCCTCACGGCCACTGACCTCGCCGGTCGCCAACGGCCGATCCTTGGTGCGCTCGACCGAACCATCCAGCCAGCGATCGGCGTAATCATTGATCACGCAGCCCGCCGCACGGGTCAGCCATACACCCAAGCTGAACACGATCAATGGGTGCCAATCCGGCACGCCGCCCGATGCCAGCCATAGCCCCCACCACGTCGGCCACAGCAACAGCAGCCAGCCTATCGGCCGGTCAGCACGAATCAACTTCAGATACAGGCGCAACCTGTGCAGCCACGCGCCCGGCCGCGCCACGATTTTCGGTAAATTCTGCTGATCCGGCGGCACATTCATGCGGCTAGCGTAGCAGTCCGGTGATGGCGGATACACGTATTCATTTGCGCCAATGGGGTTTGCACTACAGTGGCCCGGTCTCATCCATCCTAGGGGCATCACATGCAGGCAAAGAAACTGGCGGCCGAGCTGATCGGCACATTCTGGCTGGTGTTGGGCGGTTGCGGTAGCGCGGTGCTGGCGGCCAAATTTGGCGGCGATGGCAACCCGCTGGGGATCGGGTTTGTTGGCGTGGCACTGGCCTTTGGCCTGACCGTATTGACCGGGGCCTATGCGTTTGGCCACATATCAGGCGGCCATTTCAATCCGGCGGTAAGCCTCGGGCTTTGCGCCGGCGGCCGCTTCCCGGCCAAGGACCTGCCCGGCTACCTGATCGCCCAGGTGATCGGTGGCGCGCTGGCCGGTGCCCTGCTCTACTTCATCGCCACCGGCAACGGCACGGTGATCGCCCAGGCCAGCATCGACAACCCGGAAACCGCCGGTGCCTTCGCCAGCAACGGCTACGGCAGCCTCTCACCCGGCGGCTACGGCATGATGGCCGCGCTGGTGTGCGAGGTGGTAATGACCGCGATGTTCCTGATCATCATCATGGGCAGCACCCACCAACGCGCACCCGCAGGCTTTGCGCCGATCGCGATTGGACTGGGCTTGACCCTGATCCACCTGATCAGCATCCCGGTCACCAATACCTCGGTCAACCCGGCACGCTCCACCGGCGTCGCCCTGTTTGCCGGCAGTGGCGCGATGTCGCAACTCTGGCTGTTCTGGCTGGCCCCGTTCATCGGCGCAGTCATCGGCGGCGGGCTGTACAAATGGCTGGGTGCCGACGACCGCCCCGCGATCACCGGTAACGGCTGAACCGCAGCTCGATCACGGGGATTTCGCATCCGGGCGGCAACCGGCTACACTTGTCGCCCGCAGCCGGCCCGCCCGCTGCTGTTTCTGCAAGCGCCTGTAGCTCAGCCGGATAGAGTAGTGGCTTCCGAAGCCATTGGTCGGGGGTTCGAATCCCTCCAGGCGCGCCATCTTCGATGGCTTTCTTGCGTGATTGCCGACCCCTCGCAGCGCGACGAGCGTTCATGCTTGCCATGCGCGCCAATGGCGCATAAACGGCAAGCCCTCAGCCTTTCAGGCGCGCACCCCTCCTGTGACAAATCTGTGCCAAGAAATTTTCGGCACAATCGGGTGCGTGAGTAGTGGCCGTGTGACGCGCCCAAGGCCTCACCGGCGTTCCGACGCCCATCCTTCTTGCCTCCTGAGACAGGCGTCCCCTAAGCTGGATTGTCTGCAGCCAATCTCAGGGGAGAGCGAAGTGAAGGGACTGATCATCGACGAACCATGGATTTCATTGATCCTGGCCGGCAAGAAGGACTGGGAGATGCGCAGCCGCCCGACGCAGGTGCGTGGGCCCATCGCACTGATCCGCAAGGGCAGTGGGCAGGTTGTTGGAACTGCGACTGTCATCGGCAACCACGGACCTCTTGGGCTGGAAGAGCTCCGATCAAACGCCTCGCGGCATTGCGTGCCGATGGTCGAGTTCGAGTCCGGACGCGCCACGAAGTGGACGACCGCTTGGCAGCTGGAGCACGCCACCCCGTTGGCAGTGCCGGTCCCCTACAAGCACCCGTTCGGTGCCGTCATCTGGGTAAACCTTGACCCCGAAGTCGCTGTTGCGATCCAAGAACAGAGAGCTTCCAGTTCGACGCATTCCGAAGTCGCCGCCAAGCCTCGGCCATCACAACAGGCCCGAACTGACGAACACAGTGCCGAATCGGCCCACACCCCTGCGAAAGCCATGGCAAACCGTGACGTGGAAGCGGCGCGTACAACAGTTGGCAAGTTGGTTCCCGTGGCCAAGGATGGCTCATGGTTCGGCCCGCACGTCGGTCGCGGCGGCGTGTTCCAGATCGGGGAGAAAGGCGCGGAGATTCGCGTAACCGGCTATGAAGCCGCGTTGGCGCAGCTCCGGACGATGAGCCCTCCTCGTTGGCGCCGTCCCAATGGGCAAGGGAACTGGGGAATCGTGTCGGGGGTTGACTGGATCGTGCCGCCTGCATGATCCAAGTCGGGTGCTATGCCTGATTGGAAAGGCGGCTTCCGGCCAAGAGCCGACGTTCGCACCAGGAAATCGCGCACGCTTGGTCGGTTACTCAGTTGGCAATACAAACGATGCTTGACTGGACGTTCCCATGACCTTCTGAACAAACTCATAGCCAGAAACCTCCTCGTATCGAGAGGAAATCCGCGCCTTGAGCCCGTGAAGACATTTATTCGCTGTCAGAGCAAGCTGGTTGCAGGTCGTCACGGCTACCCGTTCGACAAGAAGGGCTCGACCTCGAGGTGCCAAACGGGCATGTTGATCCAGGTTCATCCACGGCTCCCGGAATGCTTGATGGGCCGCACCGGCAGTGTTCGGGGATCAATCCGGATGACAACTTACTGAAAAACTGCAGCTAGGCGACCGCCCCACCGGTGACGCACAGGTTCTGGCCACTGACGAAGGACGATAAATCGCTTGCGAAAAACTCGACGACGTTGGCGACGTCCTCGGCGGTTCCCATTCGCCCCATCGGATTGGCCTGTTCAATGAACGCGCGTTGCTCGGGAATGGCGGCGACATCGGTGAACACGCCGGCGCCGTCGATGCCGGTCGGACATACTCCGTTGACGGTGACTCCTCGGCGGCCAAGTTCCATCGCCAGTACCCGAACCAGGTAGCGCGGTGCGGACTTGCTTGTCCCGTACAGGGCGAGCCCGGGTAGTACCAAATCGGCACTGGTGGACCCGATATAGATGATCCGGCCTTGATCGGCGACGTGCTTTGCCGCCTGCTGCATGGTGAAAAAAGTGCCCTTCACGTTGATGTCGAACAATCGGTCGTACATCTCCTCGCTGATCTCGACCATCGGCTGGTTGATGATCTCGATCCCCGCATTCGCAACGACGATGTCGATGCTGCCGAATGCGTCCTTGGCCTGCTGGAACATCGATTCGATCTGAGTCACGTTGGCGATGTCGGCCTGGATGCCAAGTGCCCTCGCGCCGAGCGATTCGATCTCCTTGACCGTGGCATCGCCATTTGTCTTGTCACGCGAATAATTCACGATGACATCCGCGCCCCTGGACGCGAGCCTCAGCGCGATGCTCTTGCCGATGCCCCGGGCCGAGCCCGTGACCAGTGCAACCTTGCCTTTGAGATTGGTCATGAGATTCTTGCTCCTGTAGCGAGTTGGGTTGTCCGTTAGGGGGTGACACCACTGCCTGAGCCGAGAGAACCGTGATGCCCGGGCCAGTATCCAGAGTCATCCATAGTTGTCGCATCCCGGACGATTCCATCGACAATAAACGCTACCCGCTGTTCATG
>JAUNTK010000058.1:11032-17839 GCA_030538735.1 Pseudomonadota bacterium | reverse complement strand
GATAACGGCCAATGGCATCGTAGACCACACGGCTGGTGCGATGCAGCGCGGTGGATGATGCGGGCTGGAATACCAGCGCCGCAGGCGAGCAATCCGTGACGCCGGCGCATTGCGTGCTACGGGTGCGGTTGCCGTAGGCATCCAGCTCGTACAGGCTGCGCATATCCAGTGCTGCACCGCCGCCGGGTTGGGTGCGTTCTTCGCTTAACAGGCCGGTGACCGGGCCGCCCATCGCATAGTGGAAGGCCACCTGACGCACGATATCGGGCTGGCCGGGCCGTGCATGGGTCACCGTGCTGCCAATGATGCGCTTCAGCCGCCAATAGGTGGGGTTGTTGCCATGGCTGTTGGCCGTGGTGACCGTCGAAACAAGCTGGCCGGCACCATCACGGGTAGCCACCGATGTTTGGGTGACATTGCCATAGGGGCCGTAGCTGAAATGGGTATTGACCTGGCTGGTATCGATTGCCGCATAGGGATCACGCAGGCTTTCTTCGGTGCTGGCCGTGCGCACATGCACCGGGCGCTGCACGCCGGGCACAAACGGGGCGATGGCCGCGCTGATATCGGTATCGCTCTCCCAGTCCTGGGTGCTCAATGACAACCGCGCCCCACCCAATGCCGGGAACAAATCCCCCGGGGTGGTAAAGCAGGTATTGCTGGGCGGGCTGCCATCCAGACACGGCGGAACGGCATACGGCGTCGGCAGCACTTGCCGCAGCGTGTTGATGGGCATACCGATAAAGGGGAAATCCTGCCGGTAGGCGGTACGGGTGACCACGTGGCCGCTGGGTGCGTTGGGATCAATGGTAAACACCACCCGGAAGCCCAGGAAACCACGCCCGCCAGCCTGCACCTTGGCCCCCATGTAGCGGTAATGGACAGTCGCCATGGCATCAGGCGCACCCGATTGAGGCGAGCTGCTGGAGGCACTGGCAACGGCGTAGATGGGTGCCAGTAAATCCGTGACCGGTGAGCCGCGGCCCCAGTGAGCGGCATGACGCGCGTTGGCATCGCGCCGGTAGATATCCTTGTTGGTCAACGGGGCATAGGCCAGCGCGGTAACAGCACCAAAACCGTTGCTGATACGGCTGATGACATCGCGCGGGGTGTGGCGTTGCTGGGAACGGGAGACGTACAGCCCAAGATTGGCCGTCTGGAAATTGAACGAGACAAAATCCAGATGGCCATCGCCATCGATATCCATGAACAACGGTGCGCGTCGGCCTGAATCGCAACCATTGCCTTCGCACAGCCGGGCATTGAAGCCGGGCAAAGGGGTGCCGGCGGCAAAGCCACCGCCGGGCTGGGCATAGCGCACGTGGTAGACCTTGTTGCTACCGATGTTGACCAGATACAGCATGTCGGCGCGGCCATCGCCATTAACATCAAGAAAGCGGGCCTGATCGCGGTGATCAGACAACGGCAAGCTGCTGCCCCAGACAAACCCTTTGCCGGTATTGATTTGATAGTGCCAATCGCTGCTGGCGTAGGAGCGCACAAACACATCGGTCAGCCCATCGCCATTGGCATCGGCCAGTACGATGGTATGCGGGTTGCCGATGGCGATCACCGCATGGTTGGACAGCGTGACGGTGCCTGCGCCCAGTTCGGTAACGACCAAGGTGTGCAGGCGGTCTTCCACGGTGGTCTCCCAACAGGGATCCTTGGGGTCGGCCACGGTGGTCTCGGGCGGGGTAACGGGCTGGATGGGCGGGCTATCGTTGGCGGCAATGGCCGCCGGGTTCGGGTCACGATAGCGGGTGAGATAGTGTGGCCCGGGCTGTTGCGGTGTTGATTGCTGCAAACCCGATGCGTTATCGATTATTTCGATGGGGCAGCCGGGCCAACCCGTCCACCGCTTGATTTCGCTGGTGATGCGCAGCAAGACATCCGAGGCCGCATCGCCATTGAAATCAGCCATCTGCATGAAACCGGTCTTGGGCGTGGGAATGCCCGAAATTTGCCGCGAGCAGATCGACGGTACCGGCGAGGGCGAAGGGAATACATCGCAATCCGGGGCAATTGGGCCCAGCGAGGCTTCATCAACCTGCACGGTGCGCTCGGCCCCCCAGCCAAAGCCGCTGCCCTGGCGCTCCATCAGGCGGGCGCGCAGCGTGCCGCCCCGTGGATAGATGACATCCACCAAGCCATCGCCATTCAAATCTGCCAGATGAACCTGAGAATCGGCACTATCAACCGATGGAATTGCCGGCGACAGGCCCGCGATCAGGTTGGCCGACATATCAAACCACGCCCCGGCGGACGGATGCACCTGCCAGCCTAGGTTGGTTCCGCGCGATACAAACAGATCGTCGCGGCCATCGCCATCGTAATCAAACAAATGCCACGCCCCCTCGCCGCGATTAACGATATTGGCCGGCACGCAGTTGAACACCGGGTTGCCCAACGTGGGGGAATCCGCACCTTGAAAATGGCTGGTCGTGGTGATGATCCAGGTGCCGCCCGCGCAGCCGTGGCCCTGACCGGCCAGATACTGGAAGGCGACATCCTGACGCCCATCGCCATTGAAATCCCCCGCCTTGAACCCGCGGATATGGTCATTGGCCAGTACCGGGCCAATCGGGCGTTCAACGGTGGCAAATTCGTACTTGCCTGTACTCCACTCAAAATGGGTAGGCGCTGCACATACCGAGGCCGCGGTATCGTCGCGGCACTCCTGAATGTTGATCAGGCGCGCCAAACCGCTGTGGGCGGGGTTGCTGGATGCATAACCAAGCCGGTAATGCCGTGCCTGATTGGCGGTGGCGCACGGTGTTTCATTTGCGGCGCACGAGGTGATGCTGGTCAGGCGCTGGCGCTGGGTGTGGCGCGCGCCTTGCGCCGAATACCCCAATGACCACTGCGATGCGGGTAATTCGGTGTAATTGAAGATCAGCCGCGCATACGGCGCCAGCGCCATGCCGGTCTGCCCGGGCAGCACGTTTTTGCCGGTGTAGCGCACCTCTTTGAGGATGACCTCAGCGGCACCAGCCGAGCCCGGGTTTTTCTCGTACACATAGTTGAGGTAATTGCCGGTGGAATCCTGCAAGCGGGTTTGCGCCCATACCTCGGCCACGCCCGTATGGCCCGGCGCATTGGTCTCGATATAGGCATCCGGGCGATTGGCGACGGTATGGTTATTGCGATCGCCATACCAACTAATCGACCCATCCTCGCGCTCAACCGTGAAAAACGCAGGCCCATTGGCAGGCCCGGCGAGCGGCGTGTAGGCGCAAACGCGCTGGAAGGATTCGATCTCGGTGCGATAGGTCTGCACAGCCATCCCGGCCACCGCCACCGGGCACAGTGCGCCATCATGCGCTGCCAACAAACGCTGCCCATCCAGACAATAACGGTCGTCTGCTTGGGTGTAGGTGATTGGCCGAGGGGTGCCATCTACTGGTACGCCCGCGTGGATAAAATCACCGGCTTCACGGGTTGCCCGGCAGCGCGTGATACTGGACAGCCCCCCGATCGACCAGCCCTTGCCCAACACGCCCGCACCGGCTTGGCTGGAATAATCGACGGACATCTGCGGCCCCACGCCCGCGGTACCTGGCACGGTATGGATCGGGATGCGGTAGGTGGCCGCACCGGATTCATCCACCCGGAAATCAGCCGCCGTCGCCGCCACCGCATCGGAAATCACATCAGGCGCTACAGACGCGCTAGATGCAGTCGATGCCACAGCCCCACCCGTATCGGCCAACACGTTGTGGATGCTGAAGCCAACCGGCACTATCAAACAGGCCATCACCGGCACCAGCAAGGCGGCGCTCAACCGGGAAGAAGGCCCGCCCGAATACCTGCCGGCCACTTCCGGCGCGGCCAGCGCAGCCGCTTCGGAAACAATCCCGGTCGATCGATCCATAGCGATTCCCCCTCGGTGGAATACAGCCCTAGCCTGTTGCTCCCTCTTGACGTACCGGCATTACAAGATCGAAGCCCCGAAATTCGCATGACACCGTGCCGACAATGCAAGCCACTCATCTGCCTATAAACCAACCATCGGAACGTGTCAAGCTGACAAAAATAATCTGGAACTGGCCATCTGATGATCGCCCACCACCCACAGGCAAGGCACTGGCCAGCCAACGAGTGCGACAAATGGCGGCTTAATTGCGGTGCAAGCATGGCAAAGTATGCCGATGTCATTGCCGATCACGTGGTTGCCGCCCGACCCACACGCGCCCTTCCCGCCCGCGCAACTCGCCCTTAACGAACCCGATGGTTTGCTGGCCGCGGGCGGTGATCTTTCGCTGCCGCGTTTGCTCAATGCGTATGCCAACGGGATTTTCCCGTGGTTTTCCGCGGGTCAGCCGATTTTGTGGTGGTCGCCGGACCCGCGCATGGTGTTTCGTAGCGATGGTGTGCGCTTGGCCTCGAAGTTCCGGCGTCAATTGCGCCGATGCGATTGGGTGATGCGCGCCGATACCGCATTCGATCAAGTGATCGCGGCCTGCGCCAGTGTGCCGCGCGCAGGCCAGGACGGCACCTGGATCACCGGCGACATGCTGGCCGCGTACCGCGGATTGCATTGCGCCGGCCATGCCCATTCGGTGGAGGTGTTTGATGGTGATCGCTTGGTTGGCGGTATTTACGGCGTGGCGATTGGGCAGATGTTTTTCGGCGAATCGATGTTCTCGGCTGCGTCCGGCGGCTCCAAGGTGGCGTTGGCCGGGTTGGCGGCGTATCTCGCCGAACTGGGCTGGCCATTGATCGATGCGCAGGTGGAAAACCCGCATCTGCAAAGCTTGGGCGCGGTCTTGATGCCGCGTGCCGGGTTTCTAGATTGTGTGCGCCAGCAGGTGGCGCTGCCCGGTTTGGCTGGCCATTGGCAGGCGCGTTTCGGCGATCGCCCGGCCCGCGATTTGGCCAACGTGGGCTGAACCGCAACACCGGCTTTGCTTGCAGGTGGCCGGACGTGGCACAATGTACCGTTTCCTTCCGCCGCCAGCCGGCTATCTGATTTATTTATGGCAAAAGACGACGTCATCGAGTTCGAGGGCACCATCAGCGAAACGCTGCCCAACACCATGTTCCGGGTGAAGCTCGAGAATGGCCACGAGATCATCGCCCACATCTCCGGGCGCATGCGCAAGAACTACATCCGCATCCTCACCGGCGATCGGGTCAAGGTCGAAATGACCCCCTACGATCTCACCAAAGGCCGGATCACCTACCGCCACCGCTAACGCGGCGCGGGAAAGCATGATGCAAGAAGGCGGCCCAAGAGCCGCCTTTTGCGTGTGCCTGTGATGGGCTGACGCCGACGCTTGCCGGCGCCGCGCGTATCAGGCCACCAGCACCGGCTCGGCGGCCGGCTTATCGGCCGATTGCACATTGATGGCCAGTTCGTCGTTGATCACTTCGATCTCGACATGACCACCCTCCACAAGCTTGCCAAACAGCAGTTCGTCGGCCAGTGGGCGCTTGACCTTTTCCTGGATCACCCGCGCCATCGGCCGTGCGCCCATCTGCGGGTCGAATCCGTGCTTGGCCAGCCATTCGCGCGCTTCCGGGGTGGCCGATAGGCTGACCGCTTTCTCGTGCAGCTGGGTCTCCAACTCGATGATGAACTTGTCCACCACGCGCAGGATGTGCTCGAAGCCCAGCGCCTGGAATTGCACCACCGCATCCAGCCGGTTGCGGAACTCCGGGGTGAACGCCTTGCGGATCACTTCCATCGCATCGGTGGAGTGATCCTGCCGGGTGAAGCCGATGCTGCGGCGCGAAGCCTGCGTGGCACCGGCATTGGTGGTCATCACCAAAATCACGTTGCGGAAATTGGCTTCGCGGCCATTGGTATCGGTCAGCACGCCGCGATCCATCACCTGCAGCAGGATGTTGAAGATGTCGGGATGCGCCTTTTCCACCTCGTCCAGCAGCAGCACGCAGTGCGGGGTCTTGGTGACTTTTTCGGTGAGCAGGCCGCCCTGATCGAAGCCGACGTACCCCGGCGGCGCGCCGATCAAACGGCTGATCGAATGCGGCTCCATGTACTCGCTCATATCGAAGCGGACGAACTCGATGCCAAGCTGCATCGCCAATTGCTTGGTGACTTCGGTCTTGCCGACACCGGTCGGGCCGGCAAACAAGAAGCTGCCGATCGGCTTATCGGGATGGCCAAGCCCCGAACGCGAGAGCTTGATTGCCGAGGCCAGCGATTCAATCGCCGGGTCTTGGCCGAAGATCACCATCTTCAGATTGCGCTCCAAGTGCTTGAGCACATCTTTGTCGGAATTGGAGACTTGCTTGGCCGGGATCCGCGCCATTTTGGCAACGATGGTTTCGATTTCTTCGACATCGATGGTTTCCTTGCGCAGATCCTCGGCCAAGAGGCGCTGACGCGCGCCGGCCTCGTCGATCACATCGATGGCCTTGTCCGGCAGCAGGCGGTCGTGGATATGCTTGACCGAAAGATCGACCGCGGCCTGGATCGCCTCATCGGCATAACGCACGGCGTGATGTTCTTCGTACTTGGGCTTCAGCCCACGCAGGATCTCGACCGCCTCGCCGACCGTCGGCTCGACCACGTCGATCTTTTGGAAGCGCCGCGCCAGCGCACGATCCTTCTCGAAGATGCCGCGATATTCCTGGAAGGTGGTCGAGCCGATGCAGCGCAGCTCGCCCGAGGCCAGCAGCGGTTTGATCAGATTGCTGGCATCCATCGCCCCGCCCGAGGCCGAGCCGGCACCGATGATGGTGTGGATTTCATCGATAAACAAGATCGAATGCGGCACCTCTTTCAGCGCCTTCAATACGCCCTTCAGGCGCTTCTCGAAATCGCCGCGATACTTGGTG
>JAUNTK010000058.1:7720-11022 GCA_030538735.1 Pseudomonadota bacterium | reverse complement strand
CAGCCACCAACGCGCCCAGATCAAGCGAGAAGATGGTGGCGTCTTGCAGCACCTCGGGCACTTCGCCATCAACGATGCGCTTGGCCAAGCCTTCGGCCAAGGCGGTCTTGCCCACCCCAGCCTCGCCAACGTACAGCGGGTTGTTCTTGCGGCGGCGGCATAGCACTTGGATGGTGCGCTCGATTTCCTCGCCGCGCCCGACCAGTGGATCAATGCGGCCTTCGCGGGCGACATCGTTGAGATTGCTGGCGAATTCCTGTAACGGGTCGGATTTGCCGACCGCGGTGGTTTCGCCCTGTGCGTCATCGGCATGGCCGCCATCGCTGCTTTGCGGCGCGGCCTCGTCATCGCCCAGCTTGGAGGCGCCGTGGGAGATGAAATTGACCACATCCAGCCGGCTGATGTCCTGCTGATTGAGGTAATACGCGGCCAATGAATCTTTTTCGCCAAAGATC
Organism: Pseudomonadota bacterium; assembly: GCA_030538735.1. Lineage (GTDB taxonomy): Bacteria > Pseudomonadota > Gammaproteobacteria > Xanthomonadales > Xanthomonadaceae > Solilutibacter. The sequence goes on along the minus strand of JAUNTK010000058.1, from coordinate 10,567 downwards.
GACACCAGCACATTGGCCCCGGTGACTTCCTTCCGGCCCGAAGCCTGGACGTGATACACGGCGCGCTGCAAGACGCGCTGGAAGCCCAGCGTCGGCTGGGTATCGCGGCCATCATCGGCAGACAAACTGGCGACCGATTCGCCGACGCTGCGGATCAAATCGGCACGCAGGCGCTCGAAATCGGCCCGGCAGGCGCGCAACACTTGCTGGGCATCGGCATCATCGAGCAAGGCGAGCAAGAGATGTTCGACCGTCATGAATTCATGACGGGCATCGCGAGCCAGCTGGTACGAGCGGTGGATACTCTGTTCGAGACTCTTGGAAAACATGGGGCAAACCCTCGATATTCGCTACTGACAGCGATATGGGGATGAGCCTAGGCTTTTTCCATCGTCGAGAGAAGGGGGTGCTGATGCATCCGCGCGTAATCGTTCACCTGGGCTACTTTGGCCTCGGCAACTTCGCGGGTATAGGTGCCGCAAACACCACGGCCACGGGTATGCACATGCAGCATCACTTGGGTGGCCTGTTCCTCGTTCATGGCGAAGAAATTCATCAACACCTCGACGACGAAATCCATCGGCGTGTAATCATCATTCAACAGCAGCACCGTATACAACGGCGGGCGGGCCAGCTGGGGGCGCTCGGCCTCGACCACCGTGCCGTGGGTGTGGTCGGGGTCACGGCGCTCGGTGCCGGACATGGCGTGGGTGGGCAACGTCATCATGGCGGCGAATTATAGCGGCGAAACATAGCGGCCCGGCGTGGACGCCAGCGGCAGGCAGGCCGATAATCAGCACCTGCCCACCCCGATATCGATGATGCGCCCCTTGTCTGCCACCGTGTTGCTTGCCCTGCCCATGCTGTGCGCCCTACCCGCGCAGGCCACCGATATGCACGCAGGCGACCGCTGAGATGAGCTACCGCGAAGGCCGTTTCTGGCAGCCGGATGTCACCGTCGCCACCGTGGTGGTCAAGGATGGCACGTTGCTATGCGTCGAGGAAACCGCCAACGCACGCGGCCTGGTCATCAACCAGCCGGCCGGGCATCTGGAGCCGGATGAATCCTTGCAAGAAGCCGCGATCCGCGAGGCACGCGAAGAAACCGGCTGGGATATCCGCCTGACCGGCTTTGTCGGTGCCTATCAGTGGAAAGCGCCGGAAACCGGCCGTCATTACCTGCGTTTCGCCTTTTGCGGCGAGCCAGTCGGCTTCGATGAAAGCCGCGCGCTGGATGAGGGTATCGTGCGCGCGGTGTGGTGGACGCCCGGGCAATTGCAGGCCGAGGCCGCCCGCCATCGCAGCCCGCTGGTCTGGCGCGTGGTCGAGGATTTCCTCGCCGGCCGGGTGCATCCATTGGCCTTGGCCCAGCACATCGAATGACGGGCGCACGCACCATCGTCGGCCTGTCCGGCGGCGTGGATTCCTCGGTTGCCGCCTTGCTGCTGCAGCAACAGGGCGAGCCGATTGCCGGTTTGTTCATGCAGAACTGGGCCGATGATGGCAGTGGCGAATGCCGCGCCGAGGATGACCGCCGCGATGCGGTGGCGGTGGCTGGCAAGCTGGGCATCCCGATCCATTTCCGCGATTTTTCCGCGCAGTATTGGGATGGCGTTTTCCGCCATTTTCTCGACGAATACGCCGCTGGCCGCACGCCCAACCCGGATGTGTTGTGCAACCGCGAGGTCAAGTTCAAGCATTTTCTTGATGCCGCGCAGGCCTTGGGCGCCGATTACATCGCCACCGGCCACTACGCGCGCAGCGATACGCTCGATGGCCGTCACCGCCTGCTGCGCGGGGTGGATCGCGGTAAAGATCAGAGTTACTTCTTGCATCAACTGGGCCAAGCCCAGCTAGCGGCGACCAGGTTCCCGCTGGGGGAGTTGCCCAAATCCGAGGTGCGCAAGATCGCCCAACAAGCCGGTTTGGCCACCGCCGAGAAAAAAGATTCAACCGGCATCTGCTTTATCGGTGAGCGCGATTTCCGCAGTTTTCTGGCCCAATATCTGCCGATGCAGCCCGGCGAAATCCGCGACCCGGATGGGGTTTTGCTTGGCCGGCACGACGGCGTGTTCTTCCACACGTTGGGCCAGCGCGGCGGCTTGAATATCGGCGGCGTAAAAGGCCGCGCGGCCGCACCTTGGTATGTGGTGGGCAAGGATGTCGCCAGCAACCAGCTGGTGATCGATCAGGGCGTGGATAGCCCGTATCTGATGTCCAACCGCCTGCTTTCCGAGCCCGCGCATTGGATTGCCGGCCACGCGCCCGGCGATGAGTTTGAGTGCAGCGCGCAAACCCGCTACCGGCAGCCGGATGAAGCCTGCCACGTGCGCGTGCGTGCCGATGGCTGCCTGCTGGTGCAGTTTGCCAAGCCACAACGCGCGGTCACGCCCGGGCAATCGCTGGTGCTCTATCGTGGCGATGAATGCCTTGGCGGCGCGGTGATCGCCGCCACCGATGCCCCACTACAACGCAGCGATTTCGACCAATTGCTGCACACCCATCAGGAACCTAAAAAAAACGCATGAATGCCGACCCGATGCCCCCCCGCGTACTCGCCCTCGCCGGCCTGCTGCTGGCCTTGCAGGAGGTGCGCCATCTGGCCGAAAACGGCCGGGTCGATCAGGCCCGGCTGACGACGGTGATCGACAGCGTGTTTCGCCAAGATGCCGATTCGGTGGCCGAGGTTTACGGCGGCGTGCGCCCATTGGCCGATGGCCTGCGCACCTTGCACGGCTATTTGAGCGGCGCCACGCCCGACCCGCATCTACCCAAGCTGGCACTTGCCGTGCTGCAACTCGAACGCAGTTTTGATCGCGACCCACACGCGCTGGAGCAAGTGCGCAG
>JAUNTK010000058.1:0-7710 GCA_030538735.1 Pseudomonadota bacterium | reverse complement strand
AGCGGCATCACCCAACTCACCGCGCAGGCGCATAACGGGGGCAGCACCCACCCCGACATCCTGCGCGCACTCGGCAGCCTCTACGCCAAGGCACTCAGCCCGTTGAAGCCAAAAGTGATGGTGCAAGGCAACCCGCATTATCTTGGCCGCAATGATGTGGTTGGGGAAATCCGCGCCTTGCTGCTGGCTGCGGTGCGCTCGGCGGTGTTGTGGCGGCAGATGGGCGGCAGCCAGTGGGATTTCCTGCTGAAGCGCCGTGATATGCGGCAAACGGTGATGCACCTGCTCGACGCGGCATAAGTTCCAACATCGGCGAGGGGCTATGCACAACTGGATGACATGGCTGGATCTGATCGGCACCTTCGTGTTTGCCCTCTCCGGTGCCACGCTGGCGGCGCGACATCGGCTTGATCTGTTCGGCGTGCTGGTGCTCGCGTTCGCCACGGCAAGTGCCGGCGGCATCGTGCGTGATCTGGTCATCGGCGCCACGCCACCGGCCGCTCTCAGCCATTGGCACTACCCGGCGATCTGGATCGGTGCGGGTCTCGCCGGCTTCTTCTGGAGCCAAGCCATCGAGCGCGCCCAGCAACCGGTGCGGGTGTTGGATGCGATGGGCCTGGCGGTGTTTGCCGCGGCCGGCACCGCCAAGGCACTGGATGCCGGTATCAGCCCGTTGATGGCACCGCTGCTTGGCGTACTGACCGGCGTAGGCGGCGGTATCGTGCGCGATGTGCTGCTGGCGCAAGTGCCGCTGGTGCTGCGCGCCGAACTCTACGCCGTCGCCGCCCTGCTCGGTGGCGCGGTGGTCGCCACGGGCCATGTGCTGAACTGGCCATCGATGCCGACCACGATCGTCGCCGTCGTGCTGTGCTTCGTGCTGCGGATGGCGGCGCTGCGCTATGGTTGGCATCTGCCGATGGCGATGCAGAAACACGGCGAGAATCAATAACTTTGCCTATTTGCTGCGTGGATGCCTCGCCATCAACGCGCATATTCAACACGAGCGTAGCGATGACTGATCTGCAGTTGTTTCAACTTCAAACTGATGGCGTTGTTGAGCTTCCGCCCCGCCCGGCCAAGCTCGAAAAACAATTGCAATCACTGATCGAGCACAACATGGGTGTACTGCTTGGCATGCGCTTCTTGGCCACCGAGCATGCCACGGGCAAGACCCACAAAGGCCGTATCGATTCTCTGGCGCTGGATGAAAACGGCTGCCCGGTCATCATCGAATACAAACGCCACAGCACCGAAAACGTCATCAATCAAGGCTTGTTTTATCTCGATTGGCTGCTTGATCATCGCGCCGAGTTTCGCTGGCTGGTGATGGAAAAACTGGGCAAAGAGGCCGCCGACAACATCGATTGGGGCGGCACCCGGCTGCTGTGCATCGCCAATGATTTCACCCGCTACGACCAACACGCCGTGCAACAAATTGCCCGCAACATCGAACTGCTGCGTTACAAGCTGTTTGCCGATGACCTGCTGCTGCTTGAATTGGTGAATGCCGTCAGCGTGAAAGACGCGACCTTGGCTAAACCCGAGACGGGTGCAGAAACGGCAAAAACAAAGGGCTACAGCAAAGACAAGACCTTCGATGAGCAATTGGCAGGTGCCGAACCGGCAATCCAATCGCTGTACGAATCCTTGTCTTCTACGCTGCTGGCACTTGGCGACGATGTGCAGGAGCGCCGCTTGAAGCTCTACAGTGCGTTTCGCCGCTTGAAGAATTTTGCCAGCGTCGTGATGTACGGCAACCGCATGCTGGTGATGCTGAAAATCAACCCGGATACGCTGCAACTCGAAGATGGCTTCAGCCGTGATGTGCGCCAGATTGGCCACTGGGGGACGGGTGATCTGGAGCTAACCCTACGCAACGAGGCCGATTTGGAGAAGGCCCGGCCACTGCTTGAACGCAGCTATCAGGAAAACTGAAGCGGTGACGGCGACATGCCATCGGCAAACCAATACTGGTCGTTGGCCGATAGCGCACAGCCAAGTGCACCAGCGCCCGTTGGTTCTCGTCGGCTTGATCGCCACACTCACCGCCCACCACGCACTCGCCAGCGAACTCCCGCCCCACACCCTCGACCGTATCCAGATCAGCGGTCAGCGCCTGCCGCTTACGCATTTTCCCGGCGCGATCAGCGTGCTTGATGGCGAGACGCTGCGCGATGGCCAGTTGCAGGTCAGCTTGGCCGAAACCCTGCAGGCGGTGCCGGGGGTGATCGCGCTGGAGCGCCACAATTACGCGCAGGATTTGCAGCTACAAAGCCGTGGCTTTGGTGCGCGCAGCACGTTTGGGATTCGCGGCCTGTTGCTGGTCACCGATGGCATCCCGGCCACCGCGCTGGATGGCCAAGGGCAGGCATCGGGGTTTGCGCTATCGATGCTGGACCGGATCGATATCCTGCGCGGGCCATTGGCACTGCAATACGGCAATGCCGCCGGTGGCGCGATCATCGGCGAGAGCGTACTCGGCGATGCGCCAAGCGCCGAGGCCGCGGCATGGTTTGGCCGCGATGACAGCCGCCGTTGGCAGCTGCGCGGCGATCTGGCCAGTGCTGCGTGGCGCGCCCGCGCCGGCTTGGCATCATTCGCCACCGATGGCCATCGCCCGCAGAGCGCGGCGCAACGCGATGAGGCGCATGCCATCCTGCGTTGGCAGCCGGATGGTCAGCAATCGCTGCAATGGGTGGCCAATACGCTGCGCCAGCCGCAGACGCAAGACCCGCTCGGCTTGACGCCCGCCCAGTGGCGGCAATCGCCACGCAGCACCGACCCGGCCGCGCTCGCCTTCAATACCCGCAAGCGCATCGAGCAGCGCCAGACCGGCCTGCGCTGGCAATCGGCCTATGCGCCGGGACGCGAATTCACGCTATCACTGTGGAATGCACGCCGCGAAATCGAGCAATTTCTCGCCATCCCAGTCGCCGTGCAACACGCGCCAAGCCATGCCGGCGGCGTGGTGGCGCCAGACCGCCGCAGCAGCGGTTTGTCGATCAGCCATCGCCAACAAACCAGCAATGGCGCATGGGCGATTGGCGGCGATCTGGGCGGCTTGCGCGAAACACGGCGCGGCTACGAAAACTTTATCGGCGACCAACTGGGCGTGCGCGGGCGCTTGCGCCGCGATGAGCGTAATCGCCTCGATACACGTGCGGTCTGGTTCAGCGGCGAAACCCGCTTTGCCGATGAGTATTCGGCCTTGGCGGCAATCCGCCATGACCGCTTCCGCTTCCAATCGCGCGATCACTACATCCGGCCCGGCAATGGTGATGACAGCGGCCGGCTTGACTATGCCGAGACCGCGTTTGCCGCCGGCCTTGCGCGCCGCTACCGCTGGGGCGAATGGTTTGCCAGCCTTGGCCGTGGCCACGAAACCCCCACTATCAACGAGTTGGCCTATCGGCCCGATGGCAGCGGCGGCCTCAATACCGCACTGCACCCGGCGCGCTACAACAGCATCGAATCCGGCCTGCGTTGGCGTGGCGCAGAGCACGATGCCAGCCTGGCGTTGTATCGGATTGAAGGCGATGGCGAAATCGTGCAGGTGCTTTCCAGCGGTGGCCGCAGCAGTTTTGCCAATGCCGCCCGCAGCCGCCGCGATGGTTTTGAGGCCAGCCTGCAAGGCGCGCTGCATCCCAACTTCGATTACCAACTCAGTTTGAATGTGATCGATGCGCGCTTCCTCCAAGGCTGGCAGGCGATGGTGATGCGTGGCGGCCAAGCCGAACTGCGCCAGATCGCCGCCGGCAACCGCGTGCCCGGCATCCCGCGTGTGGCCGGTTACGCGGGCTTGGATTGGCATCGTGCTGATCGCGCACTGGCGCTGCGCTGGGAGATCGGCGGCCATGCCGCGTTGCCCGTCGATGACGGCAACCAGCTATCGGCGCCCGGGCATATCCGCCACGCCTTGGCGCTGCGCTGGCAAGCGGCCGAGCACAGCGGCTGGCATGGCTTTATCCGCATCGATAATGTGTTCGATCAACAGGTGGTGGGCTCGGTGATCGTCAACGAGGCCAATGGCCGCAGCTTCGAGCCAGCCCCCGGGCGGGGTTTCAGCCTTGGCATCGGCTGGAAGGCCGACGATTGAGCATCCCGCATGGCATGATGCCGGGCCACGCATCGGGCATCGGGCATCGCCCATCTGCATCGGCTGGCCGAACAGCCACGCTGATCCACGCCCGTCACCGCTGGCATCACCTCGCCAAGACGATACTGCCGACATGCCACCGCCGATGCCGCCTGCACAACTGAATTTCCGCGAACGCTTCTCGGCGCTGCGCAACATCCCGCCTTTTTTGCGTGAAATCTGGGCCACCAGCAAGGCGCTGATGCTGGCCACCATCGCGATCCGGCTGGTGCGCGCCTTCCTGCCGATTGCGATGCTCTACCTCGGCAAGTTGATCATCGACGAGGCGGTGCGCTTGATCGCACTGGATGTCGCGCTTGATCTCGCCAGCGCCTGGCAAAGCGGCCAGCTTGACCATCTGCTTGCGCTATTGGTGGCCGAATTCGGCCTCGCGATCTTGTCTGATTTGCTTGGCCGCCTGACCAGTTATGTCGATACGTTGCTCTCCGAGCGCTTCACCAATGCCACCAGCATCCGCCTGATGGAACATGCCGCGACGCTCGATTTGGAGGATTTCGAGGACGCCGAGCTGCAAGACAAACTCGACCGCGCGCGCCGCCAGACGATGGGCCGGATGAACCTGATGGGCCAACTGTTTGGTCAGGCGCAAGACGCGATCACGGTGGTCAGTTTCGCCGCCGGCTTGCTGGTCTATGCACCGTGGTTGATCGTGCTGCTGGCGGTCGCGTTGATCCCGGCCTTCATCGGCGAATCGCATTTCAATTCGCTCAATTATTCGCTCAACTTCCAGTGGACAGCCGAGCGCCGGCAACTGGAATACATCCGCCAGATGGGGGCCAGCGTGGAGACCGCGAAAGAGGTCAAGATTTTCGGCCTCAACCGCTTCTTTATCGAGCGTTTCCGCCAACTATCGGATGCCTTCTACGCTGCCAATCGTCGGCTGGCCGGCCAGCGCGCCTTCTGGGGCACGCTGCTGGCCGCGCTTGGCACCTTGGGCTATTACATCGCCTATGCCTATATCGCCTGGCGCACCGTACGCGGTGATTTCAGCATCGGTGATCTGACCTTTCTCGCCGCCAGTTTTCGCCGCCTGCGGCAACTGCTGGAAAGCCTGTTGAGCGGCTTCTCACAAGTGGCCGGGCAAGCGCTGTATCTGGATGATCTGTATTCCTTCTTCCGCATCCAGCCGGAGATCGTCTCCAAGCCTGACGCCCTCCCCTTGCCCAAGCCGATCCGGCAGGGCTTCGTGTTTGAGGATGTCGGCTTTCGCTACCCCGGCAGCGACAACTGGGCCTTGCGCGGGCTTTCGTTTGAGCTGCGCGCGGGCGAAGTGTTGGCCTTGGTCGGTGAAAACGGCGCGGGCAAAACCACGCTGGTCAAGCTGCTGGCGCGCCTGTACGACCCGGATGAAGGCCGCATCCTGCTGGATGGCCGCGATCTGCGCGATTACGACATCGAACAGGTGCGCGCCAATATCGGCGTGATCTTTCAGGATTTCGTCCGTTACCATCTCACCGCCGCCGAAAACATCGGCGTCGGCCAACTCGATGCGCTCAACGATGAGGCCCGCATCAGCGAGGCGGCACGGCGCGGCATGGCCGATGAAGTGATCGCCGGCCTGCCCAAGGGCTATCAGCAGATCATCGGCCGCCGCTTCAAGGAAGGCATCGACCTATCCGGCGGCCAGTGGCAGAAGATCGCCATCGCGCGCGCCTATATGCGCGATGCGCAGGTGATGATCCTCGATGAGCCCACCGCCGCGCTTGATGCCCGCGCCGAGTACGAGGTGTTTCAGCGTTTCAAGGAATTGTCCGAGGACAAGACCGCCGTGCTGATCTCGCATCGGTTCTCCAGCGTGCGCATGGCCGACCGCATCCTGGTGCTGGCCGATGGCAAAGTGGAAGCCAGCGGCAGTCACGCCGAACTGATGGCCGCGGGTGGCCGTTACGCGGAGCTGTTTGAATTGCAGGCGGCGGGGTATCGCTAAAGATGGGCGCGTCGGCCAGCGGATTTGCCCACGATCAAACCGGCCGTGCGCCAACGGCTAAAATAGGCGGATTGTCGCCAACGGCCAGACCATGTCCGAATCCCCGTATTTCACTGAAACCGTCCTTGATGTCCATCACTGGACGGATGCCTATTTCAGCTTCACCACCAGCCGCGACCCCGGCCTGCGCTTCGAGAACGGCCAGTTCGTGATGATCGGCCTCAACGTCGAGCAGCCCGATGGCCGGGTCAAGCCGTTGGTGCGCGCCTACTCCGTCGCCAGTGCCAACTGGGACGAAAAACTGCATTTCTTCAGCATCAAGGTGCAGGATGGGCCGCTGACGTCGCGCCTGCAGCACCTGAAACCCGGCGATCAACTGCTGGTCAGCCGCAAACCGACCGGCACCTTGTTGATCTCCGATGTCCATCCGGGGCGGAATCTGTTCCTGCTTGGCACCGGCACCGGCTTGGCACCGTGGCTGTCGGTGGCGCAAGACCCGGAAACCTACGAGCGCTTCGACAAAGTCATCGTCTGCCACGGCGTGCGCGGCGCGGGCGATCTGGCCTACCGCGATTTCTTCGAGAACACGCTGCCCAACCACCAATTCCTCGGCGATATCGTCCGCGACAAACTGCTGTATTTCCCGGCGGTTTCGCGCGAGCCGTTTGAATACAAGGGCCACGACCATCGCGGCCGGATCACCGAGATGCTGGCCGATGGCCGGATGTGCGAATTCCTCGGCATCGCCGCGCTTGATGCCGCACACGACCGCGCAATGATCTGCGGCAGCCCATCGATGCTGGCCGATTTGCGCACCCTGCTTGATGCCCGTGGGTTCAACGCATCGCCACGCATCGGCACCGCCGGCGAATACGTGTTCGAGCGCGCCTTCGTCGAGAAGTAAGACAGGCCAACACGGCTGCCGCCATGCCGTCTACCGCGTTGACAGACGGCATGGCGGCGAATCAACCGTTGATTGAAAACGGCCAAGCGCCTGACGTGCATCTTGCCCATGCGCACCCCCGGCCGTGCGCCTGTCACACGACAGGCGCGATCAACAGCCGATCAGGCCATCAGAACAGCGTGCATTCGGCCAGCTGCGGATAGCCCGCCACCTTGCCCTGCACCATGCAATTGAGGCTGATTTCCTGCCCGCTGGCCAGGCCGGCAAGCTGATCGTCAGGCAAACCACGCAGCTGCACCAGCTTGTCGGCATCGTCATCGATCAAGGCCACCAGCGGGCCACCCGCCACATTGGTATCGATACGCTGCACAGTGCCGAAGATCATCACCCGCTTGCCCTTGTAACTGGCATCCGCGCTGGCCTGATCGGCGTCATACGCCTCGTTCAGCTCATCGATGCTCACCGCCATGTCCGGCAGCGCGCCCTGCATCTCGGCCGCCGCCTCTGTGACCTGTTCTACCCGTGCCTTGTAATCCTCGTAGTTTTTGCCGCCGATGAGCGCGGCGAACACGGCAAAGCTGGCAAAATAAATGATCGGCGAAAGCACCAGCGAGCAGATCAGCGGGATCAAGCCCTTGATGGTCGCCCCACGCGCCATCACCACGATCGCCAGGATGAAGGCCACCAAATTGAGTGGCCAGCCGATGAACAACCCGGTACCCG
>JAUNTK010000057.1 GCA_030538735.1 Pseudomonadota bacterium | reverse complement strand
ACAGCAGATTGGGTTGTGCTATCCGCATAGGCGATATTCTGAGGAATGCCGCGATGCCAGTTTGAAAATGTCGTGGTCTGGTTTAGGCCATCTTTGATCGTCGCCACCGTACCATCCGGGTGGTAGGTGAGGGTTTGTTGTAATTTCTCGAATGCGTGGATTCTAATCGGCAAAATTGTTGCTGGATCGAACTCGATACGTGAAGGAACAAGGTCAGTAGTTTTGTTGACAGCACGCTTGGCGCGCCCCAAGACCCATTTGCCCACATCGTGGTAATACTCGGTGAGGTCGGTTCGATCGTGGCCCAGCGAACTCCATTTGCGCACTGAAACCGGGTTGGCGAAACGGTCGTAATCATTCACCCGGTAATTGAGCGTGATGCCTTGTTGTTCGAATGTTCTGGATCGTATTGGTACCCACTTGGATGTGCGTGCCTCGTTGGTGCGGGATTGCATATCACTGCCCAGAACCGTTGGCCAAGGCCAAGCCACGCCGGTCGTGCTGTCGGCGTAGCCATAGCTGACCCGACGGAGCAAATTGCCGTTTGTCTCAAACGTTTCTTCGCGCAGCAACAGGTTTTCAGAATCATCAAAGCGATTGCTGAAAACGCTGCGCGTGCGTGCGCCTTCCGGATTCATTTCATCTGTCCATACCTCATTCACGCATCCGCTATTGCACTCGCTCGACCAACTAGCATGGGAGGGCGAGTAGCTATAAGCCCACGTCGCCGGTGGCAGCCCAGGGCCGGTTTGCGTGCGAGAACTCAGTGCGTAAGCCGCCCAACCTGCCGGTATCAGGGCATACCCCGAATCGATCGGGCCAGAGCCACCCCAGCATTCACGTGGCACGTTGGACCGACCGAAGCCGCGCCCGGCCAGGACAAATCTACCTACGGCGCCAGACGGTGCGATAACCGTGCCTTCAATGGTGCGAGCCAAAGCACTATCCTGCTTTTCGCACATGTTCAGGCTCATGGATGATTCCCAGAGCAAACTGGCAGCGGAAAATTGGGAAAAGCTGTAAGCCCACCTGCTGCCATCTGGAAGCTGTACCTGAGTCAACGTGCCACGAAGGTAGTGGGATGGTTGGGCACCTTGAATCGAGTAACGCCAAATACGTTGCGATGCGCCGGTATTGACAATGACAGTGGGCAAAGCGTTGTCGTGCGAGATACTCATCTCGCGACCATCACTGGCTACAACGCGGATCAGCTTGCCTGCTGAGTATTGATAAACCACCGAATTGCCGAAACGGTCTTCAATCCGAGATACCAGAAGTGATGCGAAGCGCCGAGGTAAATCGTCTTGGGCGGGGGAGAACCTAGACTGTATCGGCAGATCGTTTGCCGTCCGTGCGCCGGAAGCTGAAGGTACCGGTAGCGTCCAGAGTGCTTTGCTCAAGGTGTCCGCTGGCGTGTAAACGAGATAGTCGAACCAGTAGCGATTGCCATCAGGGTCGGTCGCTAGAAAGCCTTCGCCGGGTTCGCCGTTTGCAGTGGCAGGCAAACATGAAACCCGCCAATTTTGGTTTGTCACGGCCTTGTAGCCGGCGACTTCCGGGTAGGTGCCGATGACCTGAAGCAGTTCTTGCGAACGGCCCAGCCCGTCAACAAGCTGATAACCACTCCACCATTCGCCAGGCTCCCAGTGGCGTGCCGCATCCCAAAACGAAATGGGACCGGGCGCGGCGAAATTGCTGCAACGGGCATTCTTGTTGATCCCCGGTACCTGCCAACCAAAGGGGCTGTTGCCACGGGTGCCTAAAGCATTTGCCGTGATCGTTTTGATTCTGGGAACTTCAAGCTCCCAGTCCCCAAGCGTATTGCCCGAAGTTTCTGCTGTCTTCGCTGCCTCGTTGACCCGGAACGTTCGGGCCAGCCTGATAGCGGGGCCGGTGCCAGGAATATCTACGTCCACCACCCGGAACTGGAGCCCACCGTCGCGCAGATTGATTTGCTCACCAAACGGCGCGGACCCGCCCTGTTCAACCATGCGCTGCCGATCTACATAGTTGCCATATTCCTGCTGCGGCACCACTGCTGCCATGGCAGCAAAGCTACTGACTATCACCAGTGCCGAAGTCAATGGCAGCCAGCTGAGGCGTCGAGCCAGTGGAGTCAGGTTCATTTCGTTCTCCTGGCGAGCTTTGCGGGGAAGCGTTTTGCCTGATGTTAAAGCAGGTTGAAATCATCAAGTCGATGAACGCACGATACAAGCAAAGGCTGAAAGGCGTCTGCTGCGGCGCTTGAAGGCTCCACCAATGCCGGGCCACTACAATGTGGCATCCCATCAATCAGGACGCACATCATGCCCCGCAGCCCCATCCATACCGATAACGCCCCCGCCGCCATCGGCCCGTATTCGCAGGCGGTGAAGGCCGGCAACATGGTGTTTTTGTCGGGTCAAATCCCGTTGGACCCGGCGACGGGCGATGTGGTCGAGGGCGGCATCGAGGTGCAGGCGCGCCGTGCGTTCGACAACCTCAAAGCGGTTTGCGAGGCTGCCGGTGGCAGCTTGGCCGATATCCAGCGGCTTGGTCTTTACCTGACCGATCTGGGCGAATTTGCCAGCGTCAACGCGGTGATGGGCGAGTATTTCGATGCGCCGTATCCGGCCCGTTCCACCATCGAGGTGCCGGCGTTGCCGAAGGGTGTGGCGTTTGAGGTCGATGCGATCATGGTGCTTGGCTGATCGCGTCGCTGATCGAAACGCTGGCTGAAACCGCGTGGCGCGCAAGGCCAAACCGGCACCGTTGATCGAAGGCGGCGCGACGCCGCTTTCCGCGTTGCCCGGCATCGGCCCGCAGACGGCGGAGAAACTCGCCGCGCGCGGGCTGGAGCGTCTTGCCGATTTGTGGTTGTGGCTGCCACGCGAATACGAGGACCGCACCCGCTTGAGCGCGATTGCCGCGTTGCAATCGGGTGTTGCGGCGCAAGTTGAAGGCCGGGTGTTGGCAACTGAAACCGCGTTCCGCTTCCGGCCGATGTTGAAGGTGGCGCTGGCCGATCAATCGGGTGCCACGCTGGGCCTGCGCTTCTTCCATTTCCGTGGTCAGCAGGCCAATGCCTTCCGCCCCGGCGTGCGTCTGCGGGTGTATGGCACGCCGCGTGCGGGCCAGTTTGGGCTGGAGATGGTGCACCCCAGTTACCGCGTGCTGGGCGATGCCGAGGTGCCGCTGGGCGAGGCATTGACGCCGGTATATCCGGCCATCGAAGGCATCGGCCCGGCCAGCCTTGCCAAGATGATCGCGCGTGCGCTGGCGGCCTTGCCCAGCGATGAAACGCTGGAATTATTGCCTTCGGCATGGCTGGATGCACTGGCCTTGCCGCGTCTGCGCGATGCCGTTCACACCCTGCATCACCCGCCTGTCGATATCGATTTGCTGCGCTTGCAGGCCGGCCGTCATCCGGCGCAGCGACGTTTGGCGCTGGAGGAAATGCTGGCCCATCATTTGTCGCTGCGGCGACAACGGGTGGCATTGCAGACCCATCGCGCCCATCGTTTGCCTGCACAGGGCGATGGCGTGGCGACGTTGTTGGCCGCGTTGCCCTTCAAGCTCACCGCAGCGCAATCGCGGGTGTTTGCCGAGGTGCAACGCGATCTTGCCAAGCCGGTGCCGATGTTGCGGCTGGTGCAGGGCGATGTTGGCTCGGGCAAGACGGTGGTTGCCGCCCTTGCCGCTATGCGGGCGATTGATGCCGGCCATCAGGCGGCCTTGATGGCGCCCACCGAATTACTGGCCGAGCAACATGCCAGCAACCTGCGCGGCTGGTTTGAGCCGCTGGGTATCCGCATCACCTGGCTGGCCGGCAAGGTGACTGGCAAGGCGCGCGAGACGGCCTTGGCCGAGGTTGCCAGCGGCGCGGCGCACTTGGTGATCGGCACCCACGCCTTGATGCAGGAAGGCGTTGAATTTGCCGATCTGGCGCTCGCCATCATCGATGAGCAACACCGCTTCGGCGTGCAGCAACGCCTCGCCTTGCGCGACAAGGGCGGTGCCGATGGCCGGGTGCCGCATCAACTGGTGATGACCGCGACGCCGATCCCGCGCACGCTGGCGATGGCGGCCTATGCCGATCTGGATGTCTCGGTGATTGATGAGCTGCCGCCGGGCCGGACGCCAGTGCAGACGGTGGCGATTTCTGCCGAGCGCCGTGTCGAATTGATCGAACGCATCCGCGCCGCGATTGCCGACGGCCGGCAGGCGTATTGGGTCTGCACCCTGATCGAGGAGCAAGAAGAAGGCGAGCACAAAATCGATGCGCAGGCCGCCGAAACCACCTTCGATGACCTGCGCGAGGCGTTGCCGGGGCTGCGCATCGGCTTGGTGCACGGCCGGATGAAGGCGAAGGAAAAACAAGCGGCGATGCAGGCATTCAAGGCCGGCGAGCTGGATTTACTGGTGGCGACCACTGTGATCGAGGTGGGCGTCGATGTGCCCAATGCCTCGCTGATGGTGATCGAAAATGCCGAGCGTCTGGGCCTCGCGCAATTGCATCAGTTGCGTGGCCGGGTCGGCCGCGGCAGCGCGCAATCAAGCTGCGTGTTGATGTACCAGCCGCCACTGGGGCAGATCGCGCGCGCGCGCATCGACACCCTGCGCCAGACCAACGATGGTTTCGTGATCGCGGAAAAAGACTTGGAATTGCGCGGCCCCGGCGAGCTGCTTGGCACCCGGCAAACCGGCTTGGCCGAATTCCGCATCGCCGATCTCACCCGCGATGCCGACTTGCTGCCCGAGGTGCAGCAGATGGCCGAGCGATTATTGGCGGAATCGCCGGAGATTGCCAATCGCATCGTCAACCGTTGGGTGGGCGGCGCGGCGCGCTTTGCTTCGGCCTAGAATTGCCACATGCCGTTTCCTGACGACCAACGCCAAACCCTGCTCGCCGTCAAAGGCGTCGGCCCGGCCGTGATTGCGCGGCTGGAGCAAATGGGCTTTGCCACGCTCACCGAATTGGCAGAAGCGGATGCCGATCAAATCCTCGCCGCTGGTGCGGCGTTGACCGGCTCAAGCTGCTGGAAAAACAGCCCGCAGGCGCGTGCCGCGATCACGGCCGCCATCGATTGCGCACAAACACAGCCAAAGGAGCGCCGATGAGCGATTCCCGCATCCCGTTGTTGATCGATACCGACCCCGGCGTCGATGACGCGCTGGCCATCCTGATGGCCTTCGATGCCCCGGCGCATGATGTCGTCGGCCTGACCATCAGCGCCGGCAATGTCGGCTTGAAACACACCGTCGCCAACGCACTCAAACTGTGCGAAATCGCCGGGCGCGAGGATGTGCCGGTGTTTCCCGGCTGCCCAGACCCACTACTGCATCCGGCGCCGGATGCCGCCGATGTGCACGGTGCCGATGGCTTTGGTGATACCGGCTACCGCCCAGCCGCGCGCCAAGCCGATAGCGAACACGCCGCCAACGCGATCATCCGCCTCTCGTACGTGTATGCCGGCAAATTGCTGCTGGTCGCGCTCGGGCCGCTGACCAATCTGGCGCTGGCGCTGAAACTCGACCCCAGTTTGCCGACGCGCATCGCCCGGTTGGTGGTGATGGGCGGCGCGGTCAACGGGCGTGGCAACATCACCCCGTATGCCGAGTTCAATACCCATTTCGACCCCGAGGCCGCGCATATCGTGTTCGCGGCGTTTGCCCGTTTCGATTTGTCTGATTGGGAGGCCACCTTGGCGCACGGCATCCTGCATCAGGATGTCGATGCTTGGTGTGCAACGGATGCGGCCGAGGCGCGTTTTTACGATGCGATTTCCAGCGCCAACCGGGTGTGGTCGGGTGAGCGTCGCGGCGCGCGCTGGTACAGTGCCGATGCGCTGGCGATGGCCTATGCGCTGCGGCCGGAGCTGGCCGAGACCGCCGATCATCATGTGCGCGTCGCGCTGGATGGCCCGGCGCGTGGGATGACGCTGGTGGATTGGCAGGGCAAGCACCCGGCCCAGGCCAATGCGCGCATCCTGCTGCGCTACCCGCAGCCCGCTTTTGAGGCGGGCGTGGCCAGTGCATTGGGCGCGGGTGGGTAAAAGCGGATAGGGCTTGCATCGCGCCGATGGCTTGCGCTAGAATGGTCGGCTCATTCCCTTACTAATCGGTGCCGCCATGAAGGCCGACATTCATCCCGCCTACCGCGAAGTCGTTTTCCACGACGTCACCTCGGATTTCAAGTTCCTGACCCGCTCGACCCTTGGCAGCAAGGAAAGCATCAAGTGGGAAGACGGCAACGAATACCCGCTGCTGAAGGTGGAAATTTCCTCCGCTTCGCATCCGTTCTATACCGGCCAAAACCGCGTCGTTGACACGGCCGGCCGTATCGACAAGTTCAAGCGCCGTTACGCCAAGTAAGGCGCGCGCCACGGCTGGCCCTGTGCTGGCGATGTGGCATCACGACGGCCGCCTTGTGCGGCCGTTGTCGTTTCCGGCATCGGCCGGGCCGCGAACCGGCTCGACCAAGGTCGCCTGTCGGCCCTGCGCTGCGGTATGCAATAATGCTGCGTTGCGTCACAACCTCGCCCGGGTGCCGCACGGTGCGCATCGGGCCACAACCGAGGAGCTTCCGCATGTCCAATCTCAACGAAGTCAGCCTGAGCGCTGGCGACAAGACCCTGACCTTGCCGGTGATCCAGCCGGTGCTGGGCCAGCCCTGCATCGATATCGCCAAGTTGCCGAAAGAAACCGGCTGCTTCACCTACGATAACGGCTTCACCGCCACCGCCAGCACCAAATCGGCGATCACCTATATCGATGGCGATCAGGGCATCCTCAAATATCGCGGCTACTCGATCGAGCAACTGGCCGAGAAATCCAGCTTCCTTGAAGTGGCCTATCTGCTGATGAACGGTGACCTGCCCAAGCAGGACGAATTCGCCACATTCGAGCACGAAGTCGCCACCCACAGCATGCTCAACGAGCGCTTCACCCAGTTTGTGCAGGGCTTCCGTTACGACGCCCACCCGATGGCGATGTTGATGGGCATGGTTGGCTCGATGGCCAGCTTCTACCACAACGATCACGATTACGAAGACCCGGAAGAACGCCGCCTGGCCGCGATCCGCTTGATCGCCAAGGTGCCGACCGTGGCAGCCGCCTGCTATCGCCACCGCATCGGCTGGCCGACGGTTTACCCGCAGAACAAGCTGGAATACGTCACCCGCTTCCTGCACAACATGTTTGAAGTGCCGAGCGAGCCGCTGCAGCTTGACCCGGTGGCGGCCAAGGCGCTTGACCTGCTGTTTATCCTGCATGCCGACCACGAGCAGAATGCCTCGACCTCGACCGTGCGTCTGGTCGGTTCCACCGGCGCCAACCCGTATGCCTGCATCGCCTCGGGCGTGGCTGCGCTGTGGGGGCCGGCACATGGCGGCGCCAACGAGGCGGTGTTGAAGATGCTGGAAGAAATCGGCAGCGTCTCCAACGTGCAGAGCGCGGTCGATAAGGCCAAGGACAAGGAATCGGGCTTCCGCCTGATGGGTTTCGGCCACCGTGTCTACAAGAACTTCGACCCGCGCGCCAAGATCATCCGCGAGATGACCTACAAGGTGCTCAACGATCTGGGTGTCAACGACCCGCTGCTGGATGTGGCGATGAAGCTGGAAGAAGCGGCGTTGAAGGATGATTACTTCGTGCAGCGCAAGCTTTACCCGAACGTCGATTTCTACAGCGGCATCATCTACAAGGCGCTCAACATCCCGACCGAGATGTTCACCGTGATGTTCGCCATCGCCCGCACCGCAGGTTGGATCAGCCATTGGCTGGAGCAACAGAACGACCCGGAAAACAAGATCGGCCGCCCGCGCCAGATCTACACCGGCAGCGCCGGCCGCGATTACGTGGCCATCGACAAGCGCTGATCGCCATCACGCAACAGCAAACGCCCCGCCATTGTGCGGGGCGTTTTTGTTATGGCGATGGGCGCGAGCAGGCGATCTTCGGCTTGGCCCAACAAGCCCGCCTGATAGACGGATATCGATGCCGCGGGGAACAGGCTAGGCGCTTAACGCCGGATGGCTGGCATCGGCGGCAACTGATCCGCGTAATCACGCATCTCGTTTTCGGCCAGCAACATCCGCAGTTGCGCGGCCGAGGCGCGCGCCATCGGTTTCTCGGTGACGGCCGATAGCGGCGCTTGGCGCAGGGCGGTGCCGGGCAGAACGGCGACATCGAAGGCCAAGTCTTCGACACTAAACAGCCAGATATCGACATCCAACGTGCGGTTGCGGTCCATCCGCAGCCGGCGCATCCGCGATTCGGCCGGGATACCGGCATCAAGCAGAAAGGTGGCGACTTCTTGCGGATCATCGCTATGCAGATGCAGGGCGACCGGGCTGTGCGCATCGCCACTGCCTTCGAGCACAGCGCCGGTCAGACGGGGTTGGAAGCGGGCGAAGAACTCCATCGCTTCCAGCGCGGCCTGACGTTGGCGTTGCAGGCGGTCGGCCTGTGATGCGCTGTCGCCAAACAGGCGCTGGTATTCGTGCAGCGCTTCTTCGATCTCGCGGTTGCGCGGCAGCGAGGCGTCCTCGAAGATGCCAAGCCGCTCGGCGGCCTTCAGCTTGGCCTGATGAAAATCGCGGATGCCACTTTCAGCCATCAAACGGGCGGCCTCGTGGGCCAGGCGATGGCGTCGCTCACGGGTGCGGGTTTCGGCGTGCTGGCGTGCGTGGTGCATGGCCGTTCTCCCCCTGTGGTTTGCGCCACTCTAACGCAAACCCGGGTAACAACCGTGTCGGCAGTGGACGCGGTTCAGGCCCGGGGCAGGTAGATCAGAAAATATCGTAGGTGGTGGCCTCGGGCTCGGCTTCGGCGGCAGTGGCCGGGCCGTGATCCTGATAGACCTCCATCCGTTCGAGATCTTCGGCCTTGACCCACTCGACGATGCCGCCGCTGCCGCCGGGCAACAACTGGCCGCCAGCGCCAACGCTCACCTTGACCATGCCCTGCGGCGGCTCGTGCTTGACCACCGGCTTGCCGTCCAGTGCCGCTTTCATGTAGCTGATCCAGATCGGCAGCGCGGCGCGGCCACCGTACTCGCCACGACCGAGCGGCTTGAAGTCATCACGGCCAACCCAGACCACGGTCACGAACGGGCCGCCGTAGCCAGCGAACCAGGCATCGCGGTGATCGTTGGTGGAGCCGGTCTTGCCGCCGATATCCTCGCGGTTGAGCACGCGCGCCGAGGCACCAGTGCCGCGTTTGACCACATCGGCCATCATCGATTGCATCTGCCAGGCAACGCGCTCATCGATCGCGCGCGGGGCAGTGATGGCACCTTCGGGCAACTGGGTGGGCGCGGCCGTTTTGCTTTCGGCCTGCGGTGCCGGCTTGGCGGCTTGCGGAGCGCCCAGATTGAAGCCATCGACCACTTCCGGCTGGCTGGCAGTGCCGGTGCTGCTGCCGCTGGCGATCGCGCTGTCGGCACAACCACGGCAGGCCAGCGCCGGGTTTTCCTTGAACACCACGTTGCCGTGGCGGTCCTTGACCTCATCGATGAACCACACATTGACCCGGGAGCCGCCATTGGCGAAGGCCGCATAACCACGTGCCACCGACAGCGGGGTCAGCGAGGCGGTACCCAGCGACATCGACAGATTCGGTGGGATTTCGGTCTCGTCAAAACCAAAATGGCTGATGTAACGCCGCGCGTAATCGACACCGATGGTATCGAGCAGGCGCACCGACACCAGATTGCGCGATTGCACCAGCGCCTCGCGCAGGCGGATCGGGCCAACGAAGCGGCCGCCGTCGTTTTGCGGGCGCCATTCTTTGCCATTGCCCTGCCGGAACACCACCGGCGCATCCAGCACGATCGAGGCCGGGTTGAAGCCGCGCTCCATGCCGGCGGCGTACACGAAAGGCTTGAAGCTGGAGCCGGGTTGGCGCTTGGCCTGGGTGGCGCGGTTGAACTTGTTGCCGGCAAAACTGAAACCGCCGACCAGCGCCTTCAGCGCGCCGTTGTCGGGATCAAGCGACACCAGCGTAGATTGCGCACGCGGGATTTGATCGACCTTCCACTCGCCGTTCGGCTCGATCTTGCGGATGCGGGCCAGATCGCCGCGTTTGTACAGGCTGGCGGGTGCCTTGCCTGGCCACGGCCGGCCGGCAGAGGCGGGCAGGGTGATGCGCTGGCCATCGCGGCCGATCACGGTTGCGCTGCCATCGCTGGCGGTCTCCACCACGATCACCGGCATTGCCCCGGCCTGCGGCGGGATCGCGGCCATGCGCGCGGCAATCGCGGTATCGGCCTCGCCTTGGCCAAGCTCGAAGTGTTGCTCGACTTTGTTGAAGCCGTGGCGGCGGTCATAGATGCGCAGTCCGGCGATGACGGCGGCATCGGCGGCGGCCTGCAGGCCCGGCTCGATGGTGGTGGTGACACGATAGCCGTGGGTCAGGGCATCCTCGCCGAAGCGGGTCAGCATTTCCTGCCGCACCATCTCGGCCACATACGGCGCATACACCTCGACCGGGCGCTCGTGCGGCTTGGCGTGCATCGGCTCGTTGGCGGCCGCATCAGCCTGCGCTTGGCTAATCATGCCCAGCTGCACCATGCGCGGCAGGATGTAATCGTTGCGGCGCTCGCGGTTGCGATCCGGGTTGGTCAACGGGTTGGCGGTGGAGGGGAATTTGGGCGTGCCAACCAAGGTGGCGATCTCGCCCAAGGTGAGCTGATCGAGCGTTTTGCCGTAATAGAACTCGGCGGCCGCGGCGATGCCGTAGGAGCGATGGCCGAAGAAACTCTTGTTGAGATACAGCTCAAGGATTTCGTCCTTGCTCATCTCCTGCTCGATCTTGCGGGCCAACAGCATCTGCGCCAATTTGGCGTCGAAATCGCGCTTTTGGCCTTCTTGATAGAACATCTTGGCGACCTGCATGGTGATGGTCGAGCCACCCGGGATGCGCCGGTCACTGGTGGTCGCCATCAACCACACGGCGCGCGCGATGCCCTTGAAATCGATGCCTTCGTGGTTGTAGAAATCGGCATCCTCGGCTGCGAGAAAGGCGTTTTTCACCGATACTGGAACATCGGCGATGTCGATTGGGTAGCGCCGACCCTCGCCGAAGATCGCAATCAACTGGCCATCCTGCGAATACACTTGCAGCGGCTCTTGCAGCTGCATGTCGCGCAATGCCTCGACAGAGGGCAACTCGGCGGCGATGCGCTGGTAGAAGATCGCGGCAACGGCCAAGCCGGCCAGCGCCAATACCAGCGCAAGGGCGAGCGCCCAGAGCAGGATGCGTTTGAAGTTGCGAATGAAGCGGGGCATCGGGGAAGTCCGGCCATCGGGTCGATCCACCAGTATACGGGTGGGGCTGGAAAGCGGAAATCCGTCGCAGTTCCGGAAAATTTCAAGAAGATTCCGGAACCGATTGATTTTGCTTCAGGTATTGTGCTGGTGTGAAATCTCCGTTATGAATAGCGGCTAGTGACTGGGGGCGCATCGCGTCACCATGGGGAGGCAAACCGAGTGAAGCTCGTCAGAAACAACCAAACGGCGCTTGTGGGCGTCGATATCAGCTCGACTGCGGTCAAGCTGCTGCAGCTTTCGCGCAGCGGCGAACGCTATCGCGTCGAGCACTATGCGGTCGAGCCGCTGCCGCCGAATGCGGTGGTGGACAAGGCCGTGGTCGAAATGGAAGCGGTCGGCGAGGCGATCAAGCGCGCCTTCGCGCGTTCGGGCAGCAAAACCAGCCAAGCGGCGGCGGCGGTGACCGGTGCAGCGGTGATCACCAAATTGATCCCGATGCCGGGTGATCTGACCGAAGACGAGCTTGAAGCGCAGGTTGAAGTCGAGGCCGCCAACTACATCCCGTATCCGATCGAGGAAGTGAACATCGATTTCACCCCGATCGGGCCGATGCCGGGTGCGCCGGACATGCAGCAGGTCTTGCTGGTGGCCGCGCGCTCGGAGGATGTCGAGGCGCGTCAGGGCGCGCTGGAAGTTGGCGGGCTGACGGCCAAGGTGATGGATGTCGAAGCCTTCGCCATCGAAAACGCATTTGCCCTGTTGCGCCCGACGCTCAGCGTGGCGCAGGACGGGCTGATTGCGCTGGTGGATATCGGCGCGTCCACCACCACGCTCAATATCCTGCGCAATGGCCGCAGCCAATATGCGCGCGAGCAGGGCTTTGGCGGCCGCCAGTTGACCGAGGAAATCATGCGCCGCTATGGCCTGACGTGGGAGGAAGCCGGCCGCGCCAAGCGCCTTGGCGGCCTGCCTGAAAGTTACGAGCACGAAGTGCTGGAGCCGTTCCGCGAGACGCTGGTGCAGCAAGTCAGCCGCCTGCTGCAGTTCTACTACGCCAGCAGCGAATACAACCGCGTTGATCAAGTGGTGTTGTCCGGTGGCTGCGCGTCGATCCCGGGTATCGCCCAGCAAGTCGAAGAGCAACTAGGCGTGCCCAGCGTGGTGGCCAACCCGTTGGCGCAGATGACGCTGGGCCCACGTGTGCAGGCGCAGGCGCTTGCCCAGGATGCGCCCGCCCTGATGATTGCCTGCGGGCTGGCGCTGAGGAGCTTCGACTGATGATCAGAATCAATCTGCTCCCTTGGCGCGAACAACGCCGCAAGCAACGCGAGCAAGCGTTCTACATGATGCTCGGCGGCTCGGTGTTGGCGGCCGTGCTGGTGTCACTGCTGGCCTGGATGTGGCTCAACGGCCAGATCTCCGGGCAGCATGAGCGCAATGCTTTCCTCGATCAGGAAATCAAGAAGGTCGAAGAACAGATCACCGATATCGAATCGCTGAAGCAGAAGAAGGCGGCCCTGCTCAATCGCAAGCAGGTGATCGAAGAACTGCAGGCCAATCGCTACCAGATGGTGCATCTGTTCGATTCGCTGATGCGCACCGTGCCGGATGGTCTGGTGCTTACATCGCTCAAGCAAGATGGCGAGCAGCTGACGCTGGAGGGCCGCGCGCAATCCAATTCCCGCGTCGCCACCTATATGCGCAATCTGGAAAGCTCGGGTTGGATGAGCCGGCCTGACGTGACCGTGATCGAGGCGGCCACGCCGCAGTCCCAGCCGGCTGCATCGTCGGCCGGTGCCTCGGCAGCGGCGCTGGCGCAACTGCCGTATCTGTTCACCCTGCGGGTGACCTTGGCCACCCCGGAAAACCCGCCTGATCCAAATGCCGCGCCCAGCCCGGATCCGGTGCCGGTGGCGGCAGCGACGATTGCCCCGCTGGATGCGCCTGCGGCCAATGCGGCAGCTTCGGCGGATGCCGTCGCGCCGGCAGCCGAGAAGCAAGGAGAGGGCGAATGAGCAAGAAAAGCCAGAATCTCAATCTCAACAACATCGGTGCGTGGCCGCGCAACATGCAGTGGGTGTTCTGTGGCGTGACCGTCGCCGTCATCCTGCTGCTGGCGTATTTGTTGTTGTTCAGTGGGCAACGCGAGGAGCTGCAAGGCCTGGAAGGCAAGGAGCGCGAGCTGCGCAAGACCTTCGAGGACAAGCAGGGGCAAGCGGCCAACCTTGAGCCGCTCAAGCAGCAGTTGGCGCAAATGGAGCAGGAGCTGCAACAGATGCTGCGCCAGTTGCCGAGCAAGACCGAGATGCCGGACATCATCACCGATATTTCGCAGACCGCGCTGGCCTCGGGCATCCGCAACGAGGTATTCCGGCCGGAAGCCGAAGTGGCGCGTGAGTTCTATGCCGAAAAGCCGATCCAGCTGCGTCTGGTGGGCAATTATCATCAGTTTGGTGCCTTCGTCAGCGGCGTGGCCTCACTGCCGCGGGTGGTGATCATGACCATGCACAACATCACCCTGACGCCGAAGGATCGGACCGGCGCGCTGGTGATGGAAGGCACGGTCAAGACCTATCGCTATCTTGACGAGAATGATCCCGAGGACAAGCGCACGCTGGATTCGGTGGCAGCCGCCAACAAGGAAGCGGAGGTCAAGAAATGATCAGCTTGCAGTATGTCAGTCCTCGTTTGCTGGGTGTGGCAGTGGCCGCCATGATGGTGGCCGGCTGCGGCCGATCCATCACCGATACCCCGGGTGACGCACCCAATCTGGTTGAGTGGATTGCCCAGGTGCGCGCGCGCCCGGCGCCGCCGCTGGAGCCGGTGCCGGTCATCAAGCCGTTCGAGACGTTCCAGTTTGATGGCGCGGGTGTGCGTGATCCGTTTGATGCCGATGCCGTAGTGCAGAATTCCGGTGGTTTGCGCCCGGATGCCAATCGTCGTCGCCAGCCGCTGGAAGCGTATCCGCTGGATTCGCTCGACATGGTCGGCACACTGGGGGCCGGTGCTGGCACCGTTGGGTTGGTGATGGGGCCAGACAAGGTGACGTACCGCGTGGTGCGTGGCAATTACTTGGGGCAGAGCGATGGCCGTGTCGTCGCGGTTTATCAAGATCGAATCGAACTGATCGAACTGGTTTCGGATGGCGCAGGCGGTTGGCTTGAGCGTCCGGCCTCGATCATGCTGGAGAATCAACAATGAAGGGGTTGAACATGCCGTCCTACAGCGCATCCCGTCCCGCGCGGACTCTGCTTGCCGGGCTGATCTGCGGCGTGTTTGCCGCTACCGCCAGTGCTGGGCAGCCAGTACCGCCGGCAGCCGCAGCAAACACCTGGGCGCAGCCCGCACAGGCCGCCCCGGTGGTCTCTCACATCGATTTCCGTCGCGGCGATGATGGGGCCGGGCGCTTGATCGTGACCTTCAGCGGTGAAGGGGCGACGCCGGATCTGCGTCATCAGGGCAATCAGGTGGTGGTCGATCTTGGCCGCGCCGAAGTACCGGCCGAATTGAGCAAGCGGCTCAATGTCACCGATTTCGCCACGCCGGTCAGCAGCGTGAACTCCAGCGGCAGGCAGATCGTGCTGGATGTCGCTGCCGCTTCGGATTCGCTGGCCTACCAGCGTGGCAATGAATACATCCTGGAGGTCACGCCGAAGCTGGCACAGGCTGCGCAGGGTGGGTTGTCATCGACGATCAATGCGGCCGCGCAAAGTGCGGCGGCAGCCGGTGCCCGCAAGACCTATACCGGCAAGCGCGTCAACTTCAACTTCCAGGACATCCCGGTGCGCCCGGTGTTGCAGTTGATTGCCGAGGAATCCAATCTCAACATCGTGGCGGCCGATACCGTGACCGGCAATGTCACCGTGCGGTTGGTGGATGTGCCGTGGGATCAGGCGCTGGATCTGATCCTGCAATCGCGTGGGCTGGACAAGCGCCGCGAGGGCAATGTGATCTGGGTGGCGCCGCAGGCGGAAATCGCCAAGTACGAGCAGGACCGTGAAGACGCCCGCATCGCACTGGAAAACCGCCAGGATCTGGTCACCGAATACGTGCGCATCAACTATCACAGCGCCGATGCGATCTTCAAGGCGCTGACCGAGGCCAAGGGCATCGGCAATAGCCAAGGTGGCCAGCAAGGCGGTGGCGCTGGCGGGATGCAAAACGACAGCGGCTTCTTGTCGCCGCGTGGTCGCTTGGTGGCCGATGAGCGCACCAACACCCTGATGATCAGCGACATCCCGAAGAAGATCGATGAAATGCGCCGCTTGATCAACGAGATCGACCGCCCGGTGGATCAAGTGGTGATCGAATCGCGCATCGTGATCGCCACCGAGAGCTTTGCCCGTGATCTTGGCGCGCGCTTTGGTGTGGCTGGGCGTCGCACGGGTAGCAATCGCGGCGCGTTGAGCGGCAGCCTGGGGAACAACCGCTCTGTTCTCAATCAGGCGACAACGAACGTGCCGGATGGGTTGAACTTCAACCTGCCAGCCGCTCCGGCATCCGGTATCAATCCGGCGGGTATTGCCTACACCTTGTTGGGGGCCAACTTTGCGCTGGATGTCGAATTGTCGGCAATGCAGGAGCAAAACCGCGGCGAGGTGATCTCCAACCCGCGCATCCTGACCACCAACCAGCGCGAGGCGGTGATCCAGCAGGGCCGCGAAATCGGCTATGTGACCACCACGCTCTCCAGCGGCGGCATTGCCCAGCCCACCGTGGCATTCAAGGATGTACTGCTGGAACTACGGGTCACCCCGACCATCACCAATGATGACCGTGTATTCCTCAACATGGCGGTCAGCAAGAATGAGTTGGATAGTTGGCTGAGCACTACGATTGGCCAAGTGCCGATCATCGCCAAGCGCCAGATCACCACCGCCGCACTGATCGAGAATGGTCAAACCGTGGTAATCGGCGGCGTGTACGAATTCTCGGATCGCGAGTCGGTTGCCAAGGTGCCGCTGTTGGGTGATTTGCCGATCATCGGCAATCTGTTCAAAAACAAGAGCCGCAGCAATGACAAGGTGGAATTGCTGATCTTTGTGACGCCGAAGATTTTGCGGGTACAGCAGAAAATGCACTGATTTTTTTGTTTGGGGCGTATTTGGCGGGTTTGCTTTGAGTCGCTTAGGAGGTGGGTGATGTTTGCAAGGGCTTGGGTTTTTTATGCAGTCTTTGTTTCGATGCTCCTGTTTTCCGGGAGCGCCGAGGCTCAGGTCGCCGTATGTACGAATCAAGCATCGAGTAATGTAGTTGGCGGGGTAAGAGCGGCAAAAAATTGCAATGGCAGTCTTGTGTCGGGTTATGCAACCTTCGGTGGTGCTGCCGAAGTCAATGCGCAAGGTTTTGCGAACTTGGGTGTATCGACGGGGAGGTATTGCAGCTTTCAGCCGAATGACGTGAAAACTGTCGGGCAATTTACTTACATGGTTGACTTCACATGCACTGGCGGCGGGCAGGTGACTGGCTATGGTAACGATGCCACCCAGACTGGGTAAATGCGCTCAGGCTGGCGTCCGTAATGGCCTCCGCCAGTGCATCTGGAGGGATGAAGTGTTTCACTGATTCGACAAGGGTTGTTAAAAATTTCGTCCCGGGGATTATTGGCGGTGAATTAGTTCAGTATACGTGCGGCAATAAATTTATCAGCGGTTTGGGTAATACTGCCAACGAAGCAGGAAGTAGCGTCGCTAAATTTGCTGAATTGTCTGCCATCTGGGGGATTTCATGCTCGATATCACCGTCGGATATAGCGTTCTATCAAGGAAGATATTTGGCTCGATACTCGTGCGGCAGCCAAATTGTCAGTGCAGGAAATACGTTTCAAGATGTGTCCGATATTGCCTATGAGCTTGGATTGATCGCATCGAAATCCGGCAGGTTCTGTCAAACAAGTATGAATCTGATAAACGCAAGTGGCTCAGGTGTTCAGGTGAGGTACAACTGCGGGAACACCCAAGTAATTGGAACTGGTTATTCTGTGAAGGTCGCATCCTTGGATGCAGTATCCAAGATGAAAGCGCTATGGCCGTGACATGCTGCTTTGAGTTCGTTGACGGGGCCTGCGGGCCCCGTTTTCGTTGTGGCCCCGGCATCCGCCGGATGAAAAAAATGCCGGGAATGAAATGAACTGATCCGGCACAATGGGGTCAAACCGGCCAATTACCCGACAGATCAGGACAGCCCGCAGATGATGGACAGCACGCCGCCCCTAGCCCCCATGACCGACAACGGCAGCGTTGAGGGCGATGCCCTGCACGATACGTTTCGCACATTGCGCGCCGCGCTGGGTAATGAAATCGTTGGC
Organism: Pseudomonadota bacterium; assembly: GCA_030538735.1. Classification (GTDB taxonomy): domain Bacteria; phylum Pseudomonadota; class Gammaproteobacteria; order Xanthomonadales; family Xanthomonadaceae; genus Solilutibacter. The sequence continues at coordinate 292 of JAUNTK010000057.1, read as the reverse complement.
CAAGGTGTGTTGATCGAGCGGCTGTTGATCGCGTTGCTGGCCGATGGGCATTTGCTGGTGGAAGGCGCGCCGGGGCTTGCCAAAACCACCGCGATCCGTGCGTTGGCGGCACGCATCGAGGCCGATTTTGCCCGCCTGCAATTCACCCCTGATTTGCTGCCGTCTGATCTCACCGGCAGCGATGTCTGGCGCGCCGAGGCAGGCCGTTTCGAGTTCCAGCGCGGGCCGTTGTTCCATTCGCTGTTGCTGGCCGATGAGATCAACCGGGCACCTGCCAAGGTGCAATCGGCCT
>JAUNTK010000056.1:15511-17963 GCA_030538735.1 Pseudomonadota bacterium | reverse complement strand
TCTTTGAATATTTGCATCTAAGGGACTTGAGGGGCGCCTGGCACCGACGTATCGGAAGTTCAGCGCCGCATCAATCAAATGCAAAAGCCGTTTGCATGCAAGGTGAAGGTCCAGAAGCGAAAACGCATTCGCAGCAAGCAAGTCTGGGCTGGAAATACCGCCTGGCAGTGCGTGCGCCAAGAATGCTGGGCAAGCGCGAATCGGCGCCCGAGCGTAGCCGTCAGCCCACACACTCACCCGCGATTCAAGGTCTCGTCGCGGATGCCCATGCGGCGCAGTTCTTCCACCACCGGGGTGATCGCGGCGATGCGGGCATCGATGCGGGCGCGCGCGTAGTAATCGATGTCTTGCCGGCGCTGCAGGGTGCTGAGCTGGAGCAGGGCGCGTTCGGCATTGCCGTTGAGAAATTCAACCTCGGCATAGGCTTCACCGGCGCGGATGGTGTCGCCGGCGATCTCGTTGGCGCGGGCGAAGACACGCTGGAAATCCGGATCGCTGCCGGCGCTGCCCAGCAGCGGGCGCAGGATGTCCAATGATTTGCGGCCGGCGCTGGCATCGCCCCGGTCGTTCAGGCTGCGCGCCCAGATCACGGCGATGGCACGGTCATTGGGATAGCGCGTGTGCAAGCGCTGGAAGCGGTTATCTGCAGCGGCGGTTTGACCGCTGCGCGCCTCAGCATCGGCCATGCTGAGCTGAATCCAGCGGTTGGCGGGATATTTCTCCGCCAATGGCGATAAATCCTGCGTGGCGGCCTTGGCCTGATTGGCCAACACCCGGGCCAGCCCCAACCCGTAGCGGCTGGCCTCGTCCAGCGGGTTGGCGCGGGCCAGTTGCTCGTACTCGTTGATGGCCTCGCGCGGGCTATTGGCGCTCAATACGCGCACCCGCTCGCGCGCCCAGATGAACTCGCCACTGGGGCCGCTGCGTTGATCGATTCGCACGTTGAGGCCGCCCGGCAGCAGCGGGTTGTCGCTGGTGGCGAAGGCGTTGCGGCTAATCGGGTTGACGCTGACGCGCTCGGCGCGGTCTTTGGCTTCGGCGATGCGGGTGGTGGTGACCGGGTGGGTGCGCAGGTAATCGGGCAGGCGGGTTTCCTCGCTGCCGCGATTGACGCGGCTGGCCGATTGCATGCGCTCGAAGAAGCCGGCCATCGCGCCCGGGTCGTAGCCGCTGCGTGCCAAGGTGCGGATGCCGAGGCGGTCGGCTTCGGATTCGTTGCTGCGGGTGTAATCGATCTGGCGCTGGATCATCAAGCCTTGTGCGCTCATCACCGCCGCCATCGCCGCATCGCCGGTCGAGCTGCTGTTGGATTGCGAGGCGACCATGATCGCGGCCAGCATCCCGAGCAGGATCGGCACCTGATCACGCTGCGCACGTTCGACGCCGCGCAGCACATGGGTCTGGGTGACGTGGGCGATTTCGTGGCCAAGCACGCCGGCCATTTCGTCCTCGCGCTCGGCGGTCAGGATCAGCCCGGCATTGACGCCGATATAGCCGCCAAGCGTGGCGAAGGCATTGATCTGGCGATTGCGCAGTAGGAAAAAGGTGAAGGATTGCTCCGGGCGGTCACTGGCGGCGCCCAAGTTTTGCCCGACATCCTGTAACCATTGGCCCAGCAGTGGGTCATCGAGCGTATAGCCGTAGTGGCGCAGTTGCGAGAGCATCATCGCGCCGTATCCGCGCTGCTGCGCCGGGGTGATGATGCGCCCGGCCGACGAGCCCATGTCGGGCAGGCGTGATTCCTGCGCGCTTGCCGTGGCAATGCCAAGCGTGCAGGCCAGTGCGATCAGGGCGGGGCGGATGAAGTGCAGGGTGTGACTCATATTGGAAGGATGCCGTGTGCGGCTGCGATTGGCGTGAATTGCAGGTTAATCCCTGCTCGGATTATGGTGATGGCCTTGCCTTGTTTGGAGCCCGTCATGTCACAGCCCGAGATCACCATCTATTCCACCCTGATTTGCCCGTATTGCGTGGCAGCGAAGAATTTTCTCAAGAGCAAGGGGTTGGCGTGGCGCGAAATCCGCATCGATCAAGACCCGGCCGAGCGCGAGAAGATGATGGCGCTGGCCAAGCGCACCAGCGTGCCGCAGATTTTTGTCGGTGATGTTCATGTCGGCGGTTATGACGACATGATGGCCTTGCATCGCGAAGGCAAGTTTGAGCCGTTGCTGGGTGGCGATCGCGCATGAGTGGCGAATCCGAGCGCGATCGCGTCGCCGCCTTCACCGCATTTCGCCAGCGCATGAACGAGCGCATCCTGGCCGAGCCGAATCAGGTGGTGCGGCGTTTTTTCGCGCTCGATACCCAGACCTATCAACCCGGCGCGCTGGATGTGAAAACCAAAGAGCTGTGCGGCTTGGTGGCCTCGATGGTATTGCGTTGCGATGACTGCATCAGCTACCACATCGCGCAATGCCGCGAAGTCGGGGTCAGCCGCGACGAGATGTTTGAA
>JAUNTK010000056.1:0-15501 GCA_030538735.1 Pseudomonadota bacterium | reverse complement strand
TTCTCGATTGGGCTGGTGGTTGGCGGCAGTATCGTGATCCCGCATCTGCGCCGCGCGGTGGATTTTCTCGACCGGTTGGAGCAAGGCGAGGCGCAGCCACCGGCCGCGCACGATCATGCCGGCGGCTGATCCGGTTCACAGTGATTCGAAGCGCCGCAGCTGGCTGAAGAAATCATCGAAGTCGGGCCAGCCAATCACCTTGCTGGCCCAGTCCGCGTCATCGAAATCGACGAAACCAACCTGCGGCGGGCCGGGTTTGCGGTAATCCAGAAACAGCGTTTCCCGATACCACTGGGCCAGCACGATCATCTGATCGGTGCCGTTGGCAAACAGATGGCCGTAGTTTGTTTCATCGGCGGGATCGGCGAAGGCAAGAAAGCTTGTCCACGCGCTTTCCAGCGATTCGCAGGGGTTGAGCGTGCTGTAGCCGCTAAACGGTGTGATCAGGTCATCCCACAGGCGCGGCGTGCCGATGCCGCGGCGCACGATGCCAAGATCGTTGGCCCCCGGGGTGCCCACCAGGCCGCCGTTCTGGCGCAAGTAAAGTGCGCGCAATGTGTCGGGGAGCCGGATGCCCAAACGGGTTTCAGCCGCAGCAATCGTGGCCTCGCTGCCGTGTGCCTCGGGCGTGAGATCGCCCTCGCCATCGATATGCGCGTAGTGGTGGCCACGATAAAAATCATCGAGGCTGACTGGCTTGTCATCGATGCGGATTTCGTCCTTCTGCATCGCTGGTGTGCCGTGCAAGGCGCGTTGGTATGCACGGGTCTCATGGCGCAGCAGCCAGCGGGCGAACACGGCGCACAGCAAGCCCAGTGACAGGGCTGCCAGCAGGTCCATCATCGTCATGGCATGGGTGATGAATTGGCCGCGCAGCACGGCCGCGATGCCAGCGCCGGACAGGTACAGGATCGTCACCAGCACGGCCTGCACGGCGAGCAGCGATAACGCCGAGGCTACCCATTTGCTGAGTGGCCCATCGCGCAGCAGCACGCGCCATGCGGCCCAGCGGCCAATGGCGAAATTGATCGCAAACACCAGCGCGAACACGAGGATGACCCAAGGCGAGCGCGCCAGCCAACCGGCCAGCGCCGGCCCTGCCAGCAGGAGGGCCGCCAGCAGCAGGCGCAGGCTACCGCTGGCCGGGGTGATGAGCTGTCGCATCGGCAGTCCAGACAGACGAAGAAGCCCAGTGTAGCCAGCCGCCGGGGCTGGGCGCTTGAGCGTGGTGGTAACAGCCGCGTCAGGCCGCTCTGGCATAATGGGCGATTGAATCCGCGCCGGGCTGCCTGCCGCAGACCGGCCCCAACCGCAGGAAAATCCCTCATGACGCATACCATCACCGTGATCCGCGGCGACGGCATCGGCCCGGAAATCATGGCCGCTACGCTGCACGTCCTTGACCAGATGAAGCTTGGCTTGATCTACGAAGATGCCGATGCCGGTTTGGCCGCGCTGGAAAAGCACGGCGAGTTGCTGCCGCAGGCCACGTTGGATTCGATCAGCAAGAACAAGATCGCGCTGAAATCGCCGCTGACCACGCCGGTCGGCGAAGGCTTCAGCTCGATCAACGTGCAACTGCGCCGCATCTTTGACCTGTACGCCAATGTGCGCCCGGCCAAGAGCTTTCCCAACACCAAGGCGCGTTTCCCCGGCGGCGTCGATCTGATCACCGTGCGCGAAAACACCGAAGGCGCGTATTCGGGCGAAGGCCAGCAGGTCTCCGAAGACGGCCAGACCGCGACCTTGATCCAGAAGGTCACCCACAAGGGTTCCGAGCGCATCGTGCGCTATGCCTTCGATCTGGCACGCAAAACCGGGCGCAAGAAAGTCACCGTGGTGCACAAGGCCAATATCCTCAAATCCACCAGCGGCCTGTTTTTGAAGACCGCGCGTGAAGTGGCGGCCAATTACCCGGATATCGAAGTCAACGAGATGATCGTTGACAACACCTGCATGCAACTGGTGATGCGCCCGGAGCAGTTCGACATCATCGTCACCACCAATTTGTTTGGCGACATCATTTCCGATCTCTGCGCCGGTCTGGTCGGTGGCTTGGGGCTGGCCCCGGGTGCCAACATTGGCGAGAATGCGGCGATCTTCGAGGCCGTGCACGGCTCGGCCCCGGATATCGCGGGCCAAGGCATCGCCAACCCGTGTGCGCTGCTGCTGGGCGCGGCGCAAATGCTTGACCATCTGGCGATGCCGGGCGAGGCCGAGCGCCTGCGCAAGGCGATCATCGCCACGCTTGAAGCCAAGGACAACCTGACCCCTGATCTCGGCGGCAGCGGCAACACGATGAGCTTTGCCGAGGCGATTGCAGCGCGGCTGTAAGCGCGGTCGGCAATCGGCATGCGGTAAGCGAAACGGGGCGTCGGTTGGCGCCCCGTTTTTTATCGACGTGTGGGCGTCATTGCACTAATGTGCGTCGCTATATTCATCGCGCTGCCGCCGTGAATAGCCGCTGCCCGTGGCCGCTGCGGGCAGCAGAATCGGCCGAATGTTTCTGCCCAACGCACCGCACACTAGACGTGGCTCGCGCATCGCCACACAATCGGCGTTCTTGTATCGCTGTATCTGGATGGTTGGATGAAAGTTTCGCCGAGTGGCATCGCCCTGTTGCCGTTGCTGTTGTTCATCGCCCTGTTCTTTGGCGCGGGTGTGTATTTCACCTGGGCCGGCGAGCCGATGGGTTTTTACGCCCTGCGTGCGCCAGTCGCCATCCTGCCGGCATTGGCGCTGGCGGTGTGGTGGGCCACGCGGCGCGGGGTGGATGCCGGGCAGGCGCTGTATGCCGGCATGGGCGATGCCAACATCATGCTGATGTGCCTGATCTTCTTGCTGGCCGGGGCATTTGCCGCGGTGACCAAGGCGATTGGTGCGGTTGATGCGGTGGTGGCCTTGGGGTTGGGTAATCTGCCGCCGGCACTCGTATTGCCGGGCCTGTTTGTAGTGGCTGGGTTTATCTCGCTTGCCATCGGCAGCTCGATGGCGACGCTGGCGGCGGTGGTGCCGATCGCGCTGGGCGTGGCCGAAGCGGCCGGGTTGTCGCCGGCCTTGGTGGTGGCAAGCGCGGTGGGCGGCGCGATGTTTGGCGACAACCTCTCGGTGATCTCCGATACCACCATTGCCGCGACCCGCACCCAAGGCGCGGCGATGAAGGACAAGTTCCGCGAGAATCTGAAAATGGCGCTGCCAGCGGCCGTGCTCACCATCGCCGTGCTGGTGGCGCAGGGCGGCGGCCAAGCCCCGGCCGAACCGGCGGCAAGCGCCTCGCCGCTGCTGGTATTGCCGTATCTGCTGGTATTGGTGTTGGCGGTGATGGGCGTCAATGTGCTGGTGGTGCTGGGCGTCGGTATTGTTGTCGCGGCCGTGGTCGGGGCGCTGTTTGGCGCAAATGGTTACGGCGCGGTGGAATGGATGAACGATATCTGGGGCGGCTTCGAGGGCATGACCGAGATCGTGCTGCTATCGATCTTGATCGGTGGCTTGGCCGGCCTGACCCGCGCAAGCGGTGGCTTGGCGTGGATCTCAGCCCGTATCGCACGCCTCTCGCGTGGCCGGCCCGGGCCGCAGGCGGGTGAGCTGGGCATCGCCACGTTGGCTACCGCCACCGATGTGTTCACCGCCAATAACACGGTGGCGATCTTGGTCAGTGGCCCGTTGGCCAAGGATATCGCCGAGCAACACGGGGTCAGCCCACGGCGCGCTGCCAGCGTGCTGGATATCTACAGCTGCGTGGCGCAGGGGGTGATCCCGTGGGGCGCGCAAATCCTGCTGGCGGCATCGCTGGCCGGGGTATCGCCGCTGGCGATTGCCGGGCGGGTTTGGTACTGCTGGTTGCTGGGTATCGTCGCGCTGGGCTTTATGCTGTGGCCGCGCCGGGCAAGCGTGGGCGAGGGCGCGAAGCAGGCCGGATAAGCCGGCCCGGAACAAACAGGTATTGCGGCGAAAGCCATCGTTTCGATCCAGCCCTCCCTTGCTTGATTCGTATCGACGTTCGCGCCTCTGCCAGCACGCGCCTGCACATGGCTGCGATAGATCAACATGGCTCACGCGCACACCGCCCAAAAGCCGGCAGGCGATCAGGTACATAATTTGCTTGTGATTGGCCAAACCGCTGATTGATCCCGTTGCCCACGCCACCGTGACCGCCATTCCCGGCCCGCTCATCCGCCCAATGCCCTGCCTGCAACGCCCGCCCGCCGTGGGCGCGCACCGGCAGCGTGGCCTGCTGCGTCTTGTGTTGATCCTGCTGGCGCTGTGCCTGTGGCCCGGCTTTCTGGCGGCGCAAGAACCGCCACGTCAGCAAACCTATTTCACGGTGAAATCCTGGGATGTGCGCGATGGCCTGCCGCACGACATGGTGCAGAGCATCGCCCAAGACCGCGATGGCCTGCTGTGGCTGGCAACGTGGGAAGGCGTGGCGCGCTTCAATGCCCAGCGCTTCAGTGTGCCCGATACCAGTGCGGTTCCGGGCCTGCGTTCGCGCGGCTTTCGCGCTGTGTATCGCGATGCCGATGGCAGCCTGCTGCTGGGCTCGGCGCGCAATGGCGTGTGGCGGCTCGCCAACGGCGAATGGCAGGCGATCAATGCCGCCGAGCTGGGCAACGCGCGGGTCAATACCGTTCTGCGCGGCCGCGATGGCAGCCTGTGGATCGGCACCGAACGCGACGTGCTGCAACTGGATCGGGCCAACCGGCTGCGGCAGCGTTATGGCCCGGAACAAGGCTTGCCCGAAAGCGAGATGTTCCAGTTGCAGGAGCGCCCGGATGGGCGGATCTGGTTGGCGACATCCAACGGCTTGATGGAGTTGGACCCGGCCCAGCAGCAGGTGCGCTCGATCAACCATTACGGGATACCCGCCGACAGCATGGTGCGCGCACTCTTGCGCAGCCGCGAGCATGTTGATTACGTCGGCACCACGCGCGGGGTTTTTCGTCTGGATGGTCAACGCTTCACGCCGCTGCCGGCACCGCTGGACAAAGGCGTCACCGCGATGCTGCAAGGCAGCGATGGCGCGCTGTGGTTCATGAGCCGCAGCGATGGTTTACTGCGCTCGCATCAGGGGCAAATCGACATCATCGGTGCGCGCAAAGGCTTGATCGGGCACGGCACCAATGCCTTGGCCGAGGACAGCGAGGGGCTGATTTGGGCCGGCACCATGCACGGCCTGTTCCGGGTCAGTACCAGCCCGGCCAGCGGCCTGACCCCGGCCGATGGTTTGTCGGGTGATTACAGCCGCACCACGTTTGCCAGCCGCGATGGCGCGGTTTACATCGGTGGCGGCAGTGGCCGGGGGCTGGATCGCTACAAGGATGGCAAGCTTATGCCGGTGGCCGTGCCGTGGCCGCATGGCCGCCCGGCCACCATCTTTGGCGTGGCCGAAAACAGCGAGGGCATTTGGCTAGGCACATCCGATAACGGCTTGATCCGCTTGCCGCATCAGGCAGGCGGGCAGGCGCTCAACATCAGCACCGAGCAGGGCTTGCCCAGTGCTTTCGTCCGGGCATTGCTGGGCGCGCGCGATGGCGGCTTGTGGGTCGGCACCAGCGTCGGCTTGGTGTATCGCGGCACCGATGGCCGCCTGCGTCATTTCAATAGCGATGATGGCTACCCCGAGGTCGTCGTCCACGCGATCTATGAGCAGGCAGATGGCCGCCTGTGGTTGGGTATCGGCAATGCGATGTATGTGCGCGAGCCCGACGGCCGCCTGCATCATTACGACCAGATGAGCCGCCCAGCCTTGCCGGCGAATACCGTGTTCGATTTTCTCGATACCGGCAACGGTGAACTGTGGATCGCCAGCGATGCCGGCCTGATCCGCAAGCGCGGCGAGCGGTTCAGCGTGTACGACCAGCGCCACGGCTTGCGCAATCTATCGCTGTTCCGGCTGGTGCAGGATGCGCGGGGCGACCTGTGGATGTCGAGCAACCGCGGCGTGTTCCACATCCCGATCAAACAGTTTGATGAGATCGATAGCGGCCTGCGCCAGCAGTTGTCGGTGGATGTCTACGATGAAAGCAACGGCCTGCCCAGCAGTCAGGCCAATGGCAATAGCTATCCTGCCGGCGCGATCACCGCCGATGGCATGTTGTGGATACCCAACGCGGCGGGGGTGGGCATCATCGATACCAATGCCGCACCGCTTGCCACGCCGCAAACGGTCCCGGTGATGATCGAGGAATTGCGCATCAATGGCAGCGTGCAGGCGATGCAAGGCGCGCTGCAATGGGCATCCTCGCAGGTGCGTCGCATCGCCATCGATTACGCCGGCCTCAGCTTCCGCCATGTCGGCAACCTGAAATACCGCTATCGGCTGGAGCACTTCGATACCGATTGGATCATGCAGGGCGATGCCACCCAAGCGGTGTATACCAACCTGCCGCCCGGCCAATACCAGTTCCGGGTGCAGGCGCTGCCGCAGCAAGCGGATTGGTCGCGCGCCGAAGCGATGGGCGGGATCGGCGAGGCACGTTTGAGTTTTGAGCTCAAACCGCCGCTGTGGCAGCGTGCGTGGTTTATCGCCGCAGCGGCCGCGTTTGTGCTGCTGGCACTGGCGACGATCTGGGTCATCCGCAGCCGCAATTTCCGCCGCCAACAGGCCCGCTTGAGCCAGATGGTGGATGCACGCACCCGCGAGCTACGCGAGAAAAACGACGAGTTGGAAACCGCCGTCGAAGAGCGCACCAAGCTGATGCAGCGGCTAGAACTGATCGCCAGTCGCGATGAATTGACCGACCTGCCCAACCGCCGCGCCGGCCGCCAACGCCTGAGTGATTTATGCGCAGGTGATGCGCCGATCCATGTCGCGATGCTGGATATGGATGAGTTCAAGCAGGTCAACGACCGCTACGGCCATGAGGCGGGTGACCGCGTGCTGCGCGCATTTGCCCGCCATCTCCTGGCCCATGCCGATAGCCCGGCCGATTGCGCGCGACTGGGTGGCGAGGAGTTTGTCTTGCTGCTGCCCGGTATGCGCCGCGAGCAGGCGCTGGCGCGTTGCGAACAACTGCGGCGTGCGGTCGAGGCCAGCGAAATACTGATCAACGATGACAGCGGCCAGACGCTGCGCAGCACGGTCAGTATCGGCGTGTCATCGTCGGGCGCCGAGCGCAGCCCCGATGTTTTGCTGCGGCAGGCCGACGAGCAGCTGTATCGGGCCAAACATCTGGGGCGCAACCGGATTTGCGTGGCCGAATAACGTAGCGCAATCAAAATGCACGAGGCCGCCAGATCGGCGGCCCTGTGATCGCGAATGCCAAACCCGTGGATCAATCGCGCGATTGCAGTTTCGATAGCAAGCGCAGGAATTCGATGTAGAGCCAGACCAGCGTCACCATCAAGCCGAAAGCGCCATACCACTCCATGTATTTTGGCGCGCCTTGCTCGACGCCGGTTTCGATGAAGTCGAAATCCAGCACCAGGTTGAGCGCGGCGATCACCACCACAAACAGGCTAAAGCCAATACCGACGATGCCCGACTCATGGATCATCGGGATCTTGATATTGAAAAAACCGAGCACGATCGTCGCCAAATACACCAGCGCGATGCCGCCCGTCGCCGCAACCACGCCCAGCTTGAAGTTTTCGGTGGCCTTGATCAGCCCCGAACGGTACGCAAACAACAGCGCGAACAGGGTGCCGAAGGTCAGGATCACCGCCTGAAACACGATGCCCTCGAAACGCGCATTGAACACCGCCGAGATGCTGCCCAGAAAGAAGCCCTCGACCAAGGCATACAGCGGCGCGGTGACCGGCGCCCACTGCTTCTTGAACACCGTGACCAGCGCCAGGATCAAGCCGCCGATCACGCCGCCCCACATATAAACCGGCGCGGCAGCGGTGATATTGCCGCTGGCATCGATGGTTTGCGACCAAGCAAAGGCAGCGGTGAGCACCGCCAACAACAACAGCAGACCCGTCTTGTTGACCGTGCCGTTCAAGCTCATCGTGCCGGCATTGGCGGACACCACAGTGCCGGCGCTGGCATCAAGAAAGGTGGATTCGGATAACGCGGGATTGCCGCTGCGGAGCATGGTGTGATCCTTCGGTTGGAGTAAGCAACGCCAAGCATACACAGCCTGGATTGCGTTGGACGTGCGCCAGTGTTTGACAGCGCGGCAGCGAAGCCCGACAATGCACGGCTTCGTGACATGCACGAAAGTGCACGACGCGGGCCGATTCTACGGCGGGGTATAGCGCAGTCTGGTAGCGCGCCTGCTTTGGGAGCAGGATGTCGGGGGTTCGAATCCCTCTACCCCGACCACTTTATGCAACTGCGTAGCACCTAGCAGTCACGAAGTGCGACAATTTCCGGAACCGGGCGCCCATAGCTCAACCGGATAGAGCACCGGCCTTCTAAGCCGGTGGTTGCAGGTTCGAGTCCTGCTGGGCGCGCCATCTGGCGCATTTAGCTAGATCATGTGGTGGCTGTAGCTCAGTCGGTTAGAGTACTGGATTGTGATTCCAGTGGTCGGGGGTTCGAATCCCCTCAGCCACCCCACCTTTTCGTATAGGTTGTTGCAAAGCCTTCATTGGGTTTTACAATTTCTTATCACGGGCCGTTAGCTCAGTTGGTAGAGCAGTTGACTCTTAATCAATAGGTCCAAGGTTCGAATCCTTGACGGCCCACCAAATTCAAGGGCTTGCGATCATTCGCAAGCCCTTTTTTGTTGCCTCGGGAAACTCACCGGCGGCTTGGTGATTGCAAGAGCAAGTCATGCCCGCGCCCAGCAATCAATCCGATGTTTTCCGCGCCTTTTCTTCCTGACGCACAGCGTTCATGTCGAGCGGGCGGATTTCACGAATCCGGCAGCGCATGCCGGGTTGCGAGCGCGAGATGACCGCATCGAAGTGGGTCGTGAGTTGGCCATCCTGCGAATCGATTAGCAGATAGGGTGAGCTGTCCATCGCCAAGCAGGGCGGATCGACCCGGACCAGCCAGTTGCGGCTGGGGCTTTGCATCAACAGCAAGTGCTCATCGTCGATGACATCGAAACCGCGGCTGCGGCTGGGCGAATAAGGGATTTTACTGACCGGCTCCCCGGCATGTGCCTGATATCGGGCAAGCCGTTCGCCATCCGTTTCGTGCGGGGTGCTGGCGCAGCCAATCATCAATACCGCAAGGCTTGCGGGCAGAGCCCACCAGCGCAGATGGCAAGACCAAGCATTCATTGTCAGCTCTCCGAAGGGATTGCCTGATGGTGCGTGCGCCGACCTATCGGTTCAAGCGTGGCCGATGATGGGCTTAGCCGGGATTCAACTGCCGGTGCTTGCCACTGGCAAGATGAATGGGTATGATGCACGGCTCGCTCACAGCGAAACGATGGCCGGGTAGCTCAGTTGGTAGAGCAGGGGATTGAAAATCCCCGTGTCGGGGGTTCGATTCCCTCCCCGGCCACCATCGTTTCGACAGTGGGCGGGTAGTGCAAAAACCGGCTGTTTTACGCCTTAGCACGTGGTCTATAGCCTGACATCATTGTCAGGCAGGTCGCGTACGCGGGGCGTTTAGTGTGTGCGCTTTCTGTGCGGCGCGCAACTGTACGGAGGCGTGTGTGAGCGTATGGGCCGCTTCATTCGTCGTCCTCCGCCTGCGCGGGAGCGTTCTTCTTCGCCTGCTTCGCCATTTGGATGTTGTAGGCTTTTTCGCGGTTGGCGCGTTCGCGCATACTGCCTTTCTCCTCTTTGCGAATCGGGTTGTTCCCCAGCACTTCGATCGTGCCGCCGCGCGCGACGAAGTGTTCGACGTCGGCACGGAGCTGGTCGGCCTCGGCCTGCTTGATGCTCGGGTGGACGAGCTGGGCGATGCCTAAGTGGTGTGTAATACCGTTCATTGGCCGAGCATCCATAACAGCAGGTTCGTGCCGTCGACGATGCCCGACGCGGCGCCGTATACGGCGCAGACGAGGAGCGCCGCGATCTCCCAGCGGCGTCCTTTGATTTCAAGTGTGTAGATGGTGCTCTTGTTTTCGCTCACAGGCGTAGAACCTCTTGGTGTGCTTGTGACGGGGCGAGGTGGGCGTACCGCTCCGTCACTTTGATTGACGAGTGCCCCATCAGTTCTTTCACGACCAAGAGCGGTGTGCCCTGCTGCACCAGCCACGATGCGAAGGTGTGTCGGAGGTCGTGCCAGTGGACGTGCGTCATCCCGCACAGCTGCCGGGTCTGCGTCCAGTGGGTTTGGAGCAGCGCAGGCGTAACGGTGAGGGGGAGGCGACGTGCGATGTATTCGGCACGTGGATGGAGCGGGATGCTTCGTGGCTTCGCGTTCTTTGTCCTCGCGTCGAGGTACAGGACGCCGTCGCGTATGTCGCTGCTGCGTACGCCGAACATCTCGCCGCGGCGAAGTCCGGTGAAGGCTGCGAATACGATCAGGTCGCCTGCTTCGGAGTCCGAGCACTGCATACGCAGCATCTCGACCTCGGCGCGGGTTAGGTAAATATGCCGCTCATTGTGCTCGGGAATCAACTTGATCTTTTTCCAGAGCGGTTCGTTCAACCAGCTCCATTCCTCGAAAGCCAGTTTGACGATACGGATCAAGATCGCCAGTCGCCGGTTGATGGTGGCAGGTTTAAGCGCGTGCCACTCTTTTTTGAGGGTGCGCGCGATCTCAGGGGCGTTCGTGATCGGCTGGTGTCGCAGATACGGGCGCAGGTGGTTCGCCTTCTGCTTGTAGTTGTCCTTGGCTTTGAGGAAACACACGTAGTCTTCTATCCAGCGGTCTAGCGCGTCTTCCAGCGTGTGTTCGTCTTTTGGATGTCGGAGCTGGGCTTCATAGCGGAGGGCATCGGCATGTGACCAGTGGCGGTCAGAGTGTCGATGCTGACCGACCGACACTTGCCACGCGCCGCTATCTGCACGGCGTTTGACGGACATGGCATCGGTTGCTCCTTGGTAAAACAGATCGTGTTGCACGCTACGCTCCCCTGACAAAAGCCGGGGAGCGTAGCGCGTGGTGGCTAGCGGGCGCTGAGCGCAGATTGTGCGCTGTTATCGGCGTCGACCAACGCTTGGAGATTCGCGCGTAAACGAGCGGCGCGGTCGATCACACGCTTCGGCGTGTGGTTAAGCGACTCAAGGCGCTTGAGGTGGCGCTCGGCGTGCTCAATAACACTCACCAGCGTTGGTATCGTGAGTGATTGGACGTCGATGTCGTTGACATACGCGCGTGCGGCACCAAGGTCATCATCGTACTTAAAAATGACGGTCAGGTCGGGGTCGTAGTCGTAGTCGAAGTCGAAGTCGCTCGGGGATGGGTCACCGGAGGGTTCGGCGCTCGTTGGTGCGTCGGTCGCTTCTTCGGCGCGCGGTGGGCTTGGCGCTTGTGAGCGAGCGTCGGCGATCTCAACGAGGGTGTCGAGGTTGTCGCGCGATTGATCCAAATGCGCGATAAGTTGCTTCGGTGGGTGCTGGATAGCGCCGAGGAACCGAAGTTCGCTTTCTGCTTGGCGGATGATGTCCACTAGGTCTGCAAGCGGCAGCTTGTCGATCGCACGACCGTTGACATAGGTGCGGTCGACGATATTCAGCGTGTATAAGGGCGGGGTCTCCCATCCAACGGCATTGGAAGCGGAGGTATTGGCAGTGGAGGCATCTGTTTCTTTATCGACGCTTTTCGATGCGTCGATCACTTCTTTGGCGAGATCGAGGTCGTGTGGAGTGACGCTGCCCTCTATGAACTGACCTGTCGCAGTCCACAACATAACGTAATAGGGTCTAGTCATGGAGCGCCCCTTTATAGGGTAGCGAAGGTCAGATGGGTCTATGTTGCGTATCGCGTACTCGCGCCCCTCGCGGTCACGGTACGTTTTACCTACTTCGATAACGACGCCTGGCTCGTTCGTCACTTCTTCGATGAGGTCGTGTTCGGAGATGTCGGTGACGTAATAGTCCCCGTCTGCTGTCCACTCCTTTCCGCAACTACCTATCGCCGGAAAGGTACTAAAGTCGGTGTCATACAGCGCAGTGATGTGGTGGACGGCTCCGTTGCGCGCACGGTAGCTTTTGCCTGCTTCAAGTTTCATCTGATTTTCCTTTTGGCTAAAAAACAAAAAACGCCCCTGCCCGTTGAAGGCAGAGGCGCGGTAGGGCCGCTAGGTGGGGTGTCGCCACACGTCCTGCGTGGCGCCTAGCAGCTTACAGCATCACGGCGTGGACGAGGCGGCGGTGGTTGATCTCCAGCGTTTCGACGCGGTCTTCCAACGCTTCCACTTCTTCGCGCATCGAGGCTTCGTACGCTTCGGGGTACTCGCGTCGACGGGAGTAGCGTTTGCGCATACGGCGTTCGCCGCGTTCTTCAGCTTGGCGAATCAGGCGGTCAACTTCGGCTTGCGAGTAGTAGGTACCGGGCATCGGGTGTATCTCCTTCGTGGTGGTGGGGCGGAAACAAAACACCACGCTGCCCCTTTCGAGGCAGCGTGGTGCGGTGGGTGGAGCAGGGTGGGTTAGGCGGCCTTTGCTGCGTCACGTTGACGCTGCTCGTTCTCCGCCCATTTTTCGGACTTGCGGCGATTCGATTCTTGCTCGGAGGTCTTCCGCTCTGTGTCGGCCGAGCGAGAGAACTTCACGAATGCGGTATCGAGTTTCTTGAGGTCGTCACGAAGCACGAATGCTTCGCCTACAGCGCCTTTGTAGCGGCCCCGTAAGCCGATCAGTTGCCCGATGCGTGCGTGCATCTTGGCGGAGACTTTTTCGTACAACGCCTCCATCTGGGCGTCTTCCATATCTGCGACCAATTCTTCGAGGTGCTCGTGCTCCTTGTCTCCGCTTTCGACTCCGTTTTCTTGGTCTTCCCATGAGATGTCATAGCGGGTGTCGTCTATCGCCGACCACAACTCGCTGCGGATGCCATCCATGTTCTCGCGGATGGAGGCGCGTTTCTTGGCGTCGCGTTCGGCGCTGCGGCGTTTTTCGAGATCGTCGATGGCGGCGACTTCGGCTTTTGTTAATCCGAACTCTTCAAGCAGCTCGTCGGTCATTTCAATCGGTGCTTGTGATACTGCGTTCTGTGACGCGAAAATAAGCGCCGCTTCTACATCCATCGGCATGTCGTACTTCGGTTCCTGCGAGATGGGTTCGAGCAGGCTGTGGATGCAGGCGTATAGTTCGCTTTGGCGGACGGCGCGCTTGCGCGCTTCTTCTGCTTCGTCTTCGTTCTCTTTCGTAATCGCGTCGTGGAAGGCAAGCGCCGCGCCGCAAACAGCGCCGTTGGCGATGGCACGTAGGCATACGATCTGACCGGCGCGTGACATCGTGTCGATAGCATTGAAAATAGGCATGGTGGAACTCCTCAATGAGCAGCGAACGTGCTGCATAGATCAAACCCACTGCCCCCAACACCTAAGTGCCGAGGACAGTGGGGCGGAGAAACGTGGGGTCAGTCGCGGGTGCGTAGGAGGCCGGCGTAGGGCATCCAGCCGCGCGAGGTCAGGCGTTCATAGCCGAACAGGTAGCGGTAGCCGCGCACGAAGCAGGTGAAGAAGATGGCGCAGAGTTCGGCCTGCAACAGACCGAGCGTGGAGGTGCCGAAGAACGCGAAGATCACGACGCAGTGGACGGCCAGATCGAGCCAACCTGCGTAGCCGACGAGTCGTCGCCGCGTCTGCCTCGATAAGTGTGTGGCAAGGAATGTTAGCCCGAAGAATGTGATTAAGGCCGCGCCTATGACGCTCATTGTTCGTCTCCTTCGTTTTCGTTGTCGTAGACAGTGACCTGGGCGAGTTCCCATGCGAGGGCGGTACCCGCGCCGATGTTGACGCAGATGTAGACGACGAACGCATAGCCGAAGTCGGTGAAGAACCAGATGCCGGCGAGCATGAGGCAGTAGATGGCGGTGTACAGCGAGAGGCGGCTCATGTGAGGCTCCATGTGTGGATGACATGAAGCAAACCCACGGCCCGCTTTTGCTCCTGGGGTCAGAAGCCCTTGAGCTTGTAGCCTGTGGCGCGTAGCGGATCGACGAAGCCCAATAGCTTCGGGGCGAGGCGTTTAGCCAGCGTCATGTGGTGCTTGGCATCTGCGTCCCAGAGGGCGTTGCGGGCGTGTTCGAGGTGTTCGATAGCGGCGGTACAGACGCCTTCGTGCGCCGTGCCGCGGTGGTGTTCGAGTAGCGCGCGGTGTGCGCGCAGCGCAACGTCTACGGTTCGGAGGGTTTCGAGCGAGGGTTTTGAGTTTTTGGTAGATTTATTCATGGTTCAGCGTTCGTCTCAAGGAGTTTTTTCGGGAAAAGTAAAAATCGACCATACGCCTCGTGATGCAGCGCACAATAAGTGAACTAGCCGGTACAGTAACCCCTATTCAGATAGGTGAAATGGGGTGTTTCAAACGTGTGTTTGAGGCCGTTTAACCGTGGTTGACGCCGTGTAAGTCGTTGATTCTAAACGTGTCACAGGTTTGCTCAATGACTGGCCGTTCAAAATGACGGTGTTTGTGACAGCTTTTTCTTACTTTTTATTTATTTATTTTATTATTTATACATGTAAAAGTAGTAGTAAAGGCTTAAAAACAAGTGGATGCATAAACGGATGGCTGTGTCAATGGGTCGCCGGATTCCGGTTCAGAAAACTCTGTCTCAAGTGTCACAGCTTTTTTGTATCCCCCGGAAACTGATCACCGCAGTTTTCCGTGCCTATGGTCTGAAACCTGTGACACTTGAGACAAAACACAAACCCCCAAATCTATTGACAAACGCCTTGTTTCGTGATTCTTCTCCATACGCTCATAGTAACCACCGTATGGTGTGTCGGAAACGCAAAAACGCCGCTGCCCCTTTCGGAGCAGCGGCGCTGCGCGCTATCAACGGAAGGCGAAGTTGTGTGCTTTGTCGATGCGCTCGACTTCGTTCGCCAGCTTGCCGACCTCACGCAGCAGCGCGACGACGTCGGCCTCGAAGTGCGCGTCGCCGACTTCCGACAGCAGCAGCACTTGGTCTTCGTTGCTGAGCACTTCGAGCTTGTACTCCGCAGCGGACAGTTTGATCTTCATAGCGGTTCTCCTTGCGGCGTGATTGCCATCAAACAAACCCACTGCCCCGTGGAGGCAGTGGGCGTGTTGGCGTTCAGCGCAGCAGCGCGTCGAGCAGGCGCCGCCACCACGGGCGTCGTGTCAGCGTGCGGCGGCGCAGCGGGGCGTGGTCGGTGCGACGCCATTCGGCTTCGGCGCAGCGCAGCTCGCGGCGGCTCATACCGCCACCGTCCGGCCGCTGCGCAGGGCTTCGGCCTTCGCCGCCTCCATCGCCCTGCGGCGGCCGTCGCGGTACGCGGCGGCCCTCACGGCCTCGATCGTGGCGCGATCGGCGCGGCGGCTTTGGTACTCGGCGCGCGCGGCCTGCTTGCCGGGGTAGCGGCCGGAGCCGTTGCAGGTGAAGCAGGGGCCGTGTTTCAGGAACTCGCCGGTGCCGCCGCAGCGGCGGCAGTCGCCGTGTTCGGCGTCGGCGGGCGGCGCGGTCTTCGTGCGTTCAGCGTCGGCGCGCCATCCGCGCAGCTCGATTTCAAAGGCGTC
>JAUNTK010000055.1:7267-18075 GCA_030538735.1 Pseudomonadota bacterium | reverse complement strand
CCCCACACCGGACTGTTCGTTGAATGGTTCCAAGGACCGCGCCCCCATGGTGGGGTTCACGGCGTGTCCCGTGGGGCGCCTGGCACCGGCGTATAGCGACGATACTGGCTTCCCAGCTTCTTGCCACCGTGATTCCGAGCCCATCCAACAACACCCCCAGCCACACCACAAGCAAGTGAACCCAATCTCACACCGAATCAAGCCTGTCACGAAATGGTCACTAAACTGTCGTCTACTGCCAACGCACCCAGTTCAGGACGCCACCCGTGCAGAAACGCATTCTCATCGTCGATGACGAGCCCGCCATCCGCGACATGGTCGCTTTTGCCCTGCGCAAGGGCGAGTACGAGCCGATCCACGCCGGCGACGCACGCGAGGCACAAACCGCGATCGCCGACCATCGCCCCGACCTGATCCTGCTCGATTGGATGCTGCCCGGCACCAGCGGCCTGGATCTGGCCCGGCGCTGGCGCAAGGATGCGATGACCCGCGAGGTGCCGATCATCATGCTGACCGCGCGCGGCGAAGAAAATGATCGCGTCAGCGGCTTGGAGGCCGGCGTCGATGACTACGTGGTCAAGCCGTTCTCGGCCCGCGAGCTGCTGGCCCGCATCCGCGCGGTGATGCGCCGCTCACGCGAGGATGACGAAGAAGGCAATGTCAGCGTCGGCCAGTTGCGCATCGATGGCGCTGCGCACCGCGTATTTGCCGATATCGGCGGCGAATCACTGCCAGTGCAGATCGGCCCAACCGAATACCGCCTGCTGCATTTTTTCATGACCCACGCCGAGCGCGTTTACAGCCGCTCGCAGCTGCTTGATCACGTCTGGGGCGGCAGCGTGTACGTGGAAGAACGCACCGTCGATGTGCATATCCGCCGCCTGCGCAAGACGCTGGAACCACACGGCCTCGACAACATGGTGCAGACCGTGCGCGGTGCCGGTTACCGTTTCTCGACCGCGATCGGATGACCCGCAACGCCCGCGAAGCCTGGCTGCGCACGCTTGGCACGCTGGCCTTGGTGCTGGCGGTCGCGGCCTTGGTTGGGCTGGCTACCGGCCATTTCTGGGCAGCGATGGCGATCGCCGCGCTCGGCACACTGGTCTGGCATTACTGGCGGCTGCGCAACATCCTGACCCGGCTGACCGCGCGCCGCCATGTGCAGGCCCCGGTCGGCACCGGCATCTGGAACGAGCTTGACCGCCTGCTGTCACGCTCGCAGGGGGAAACCCGCACCCGCAAACGCCGCCTGATCGCGATGCTGCGCGCCTACCGCGCCGCCGCCGCCGCCCTGCCCGATGCCATCGTGGTGGTTGAGCGCGCCACACAACGCGCCGAGTGGTTCAACGAATCGGCCGAACGCCTGCTCGGGCTTTCATGGCCGCGCGATCTTGGCGCACCAGTGGCGCCGGTACTGGCTGGCCTCTCGGTACCGGATTGGATCAACAGCCCGCGCCACAGCGAGGTGCTGCTGGATGAGGTTTCGCCGGTCAACCCCAGCATCCGCCTGACTCTGCGCCTGATCCCATATTCCGATGAACTCTGGCTGCTGGTGGCGCGCGATGTCAGCAAGCTGATGCGGCTGGAACAAGTACGGCGCGATTTTGTCGCCAATGTCTCGCACGAATTGCGCACCCCGCTCACCGTGCTGCACGGCTATCTGGATATGTTCGAGCCGGGCGAATCGCCGGAATGGGATGGCATCTTTGAGGAGATGCGCCGCCAGTCCGAGCGCATGAACCAGTTGGTCGAAGACCTGCTTACCCTCTCGCGGCTGGATGCGCATGAACGCTCGCCGGACGAGATCGTGGCGATGGCACCGATGCTGATCACGCTGCAGCGCGAGGCCGACGGCCTCAGTCTTGGCCGGCACCGGATCAGTGTCGAAGACCGCGCCGGTATCGATCTATGGGGCTCGCCGAAGGAGCTGCATAGCGCGTTCTCCAACCTGGTCAGCAATGCGGTGCGCTACACCCCGGCCGATGGCCGCATCGATATCGTGTTTGAGCGCAATCAGGATGGCACGGCCGCGCTCCGCGTGCGCGATAGCGGGTACGGCATCCCAGCCCAGCATCTGCCGCGTCTGACCGAGCGTTTTTATCGCGTCTCCAACAGCCGCTCGCGCGAAAGCGGCGGCACCGGGCTTGGCCTTGCCATCGTCAAGCACGTGCTGGGCCTGCACGAGGCTCGGCTGGATATCCAGAGTGACGTCGGCAGCGGCAGTACCTTTTCCTGCGTGCTGCCCAAAAGCCGCATCCGCCCGCGTCAAACCGCGGCCCCCGCCCCCCGTACCGATCACGTGAGCCTGTTGCCATGAGCACCGAAACCCCGATTGATCTCACCGACACCGAGCTGTATTTCAACCGCGAACTCTCGCAGTTGGATTTCAATTTCCGCGTGTTGGCGCAGGCGCAAAACACCGATGTGCCGCTGCTGGAGCGGCTGCGCTATCTGTGTATCTCGTGCACCAATCTCGATGAATTCTTCGAGATCCGCGCTGCCAGCGTACGCCATGCGCAAGGGCTGGCGTTGAATCTTGGCCTGGATGGTTCATCCATCACCAGCATTTTCAACCGCATCCACGACCGCGCCGCCGAGCTGGTCGATGCCCAATACCGTTGCTTCTACGACGAGCTGCGCCCGGCGTTGGAGACCGAAGGCATCCGCTTGTTGGACCGGCCGGAATGGACGCCCGCGCAAACCGAATGGCTGCGCGAATACTTCCGCAACGAGATCATGCCGGTGCTTTCCCCGCTCGGCCTCGACCCGGCGCATCCGTTCCCGAAAATCCTCAACAAATCGCTCAATATCGTGGTCAAACTTGATGGCCGCGATGCCTTTGGCCGCGAGGCGCATCTGGCGATCGTGCGCGCGCCACGCTCGTTGCCACGCATCATCCGCATGCCCGATGCCGATGGCGAGGGCGAGCGTTTCCATGACTTCGTGTTTCTCTCATCGCTGCTGTCGGCCTTCATGGATGAGCTGTTCCCGGGGATGGCGGTCAAGGGCGCGTATCAATTCCGCGTCACCCGCAATTCCGAGCTGATCGTCGATGAGGAAGATGTCGATAATCTGGCGCTGGCGCTGCGCGATGAACTGGTCGGCCGTGGTTATCTGCGCGCGATGCGCTTGGAGATCGCCGACAACTGCCCGCCCGATATCCTGCAGATGCTGCTGGAAAATTTCGAGCTGACCGAGAACGCCGTGTATCGCATCGACGGCCCGGTCAACCTCAACCGGGTGATTCAGGTGTACGACGCAGTGCGTCGGCCCGAACTGAAATTCCAGCCCGTGCATCCGCGCACGCTGGATGATTCGGAGACCATGTTCGCCCGCCTCAGCCGCGGCGATGTGTTGCTGCATCACCCCTTCGATTCGTTCAACCCGGTGTTGGAACTGATCCGCGAGGCCGCCGAAGACCCCAATGTGCTGGCGATCAAGCAGACCTTGTACCGCACTGGCAAGGATTCGCCCATCGTCGAGCATCTGGTGCAGGCCGCGCGCAATGGCAAGGATGTCACCGTGGTGGTCGAGCTGCGGGCGCGCTTTGATGAGGAGGCCAATCTGGGCCTGGCCGACCGCCTGCAAGAGGCCGGCGTACAAGTGGTGTATGGCGTGGTCGGCTTCAAGACCCACGCCAAGATGTTGCTGGTGGTACGCCGCGAAGCCGAAGGCCTGCGCCGCTATGTGCATCTGGGCACCGGCAACTATCACAGCGGCACCGCGCGGGTGTATACCGATATCGGCCTGATGAGCGCCGACCCGCTGATTGGCAGCGACGTGCATCAAATCTTCCAGCAGTTATCCGGCTTGGCGCCGGTGGTGCAATTGCAACGCCTGCTGCAATCGCCGTTCACCCTGCACACCGGGATGCTGGAACGCATCCAGCGCGAGGCCGAGTTGGCCCGCGCCGGCAAGCCGGGCAAGATCATCGCCAAAATGAACGCGCTCAACGAGCCAAAGGTGATCCGCGCCCTGTACCAAGCCTCGCAAGCCGGGGTGGAAATCGACCTGATCGTGCGCGGTGCCTGCACCCTGCGCCCGGGCGTGGCGGGGGTCTCGGAGACGATCCGGGTGCGCTCGATCGTTGGCCAGTTTCTTGAGCATCACCGCGTGTACTGGTTTGGCAACGATGGCAAGCCGGAGCTGTTTTGCTCCAGCGCCGATTGGCTGGAGCGCAATCTGCTGCGCCGGGTCGAGACGTGCTTCCCGATTCTTGATGCCAAACTGGCCAAGCGGGTCAAGGCGGAAACCCTCGACAACTATCTGGCCGATAACCAAAACGCCTGGGAATTGCAGGCCGATGGCGATTATTTGCGGGTTGAAGCCGGAAAAAATGCCAAACCCTATTCCGCACAGGCCGCATTGCTTGCGAAAATCTGCGGATGAATGCCACCCGCCGCTCCCCACTTAGTGCCCCCCTGCCCCTGCAAGACGGCGATTTGATCGCCGCCATCGATATGGGCTCCAACAGCTTCCACATGGTGGTGGCGCGGTATCTGCAGGGGCAATTCCGCGTGGTTGACCGCATCCGCGAGATGGTACGGATGGCCGAAGGCTTGGATGGGCGCGGTGGGTTGGCGGCACCGGCGCGTGATCGCGCGTTGGAGTGCCTGGCCCGCTTTGGCGAGCGCATCCGCGATATCCCGCCCGAGCGCGTGCGCGCCATCGCCACCAATACCGTGCGCCAGCTGCGCGATGCGCAAACCTTTCTGGTGCCGGCAGAAAGCGCGCTGGGCCACCCGATTGAAATCGTCTCCGGCCGCGAAGAAGCGCGCCTGATCTATCTGGGCGTCAGCCATGCGCAACCCTCGGAACCGGACGAATTACGGCTGGTGATGGATATCGGCGGCGGCTCGACCGAGTGCATCATCGGTAGCGAGCTGGATGCCATCGAACGCGAAAGCCTGCAGATGGGCTGCGTCGCCACCACGCGCCGGTTCTTCGATAACGGCAAGCTCGGCCGCAAGCGGTGGAAACAGGCCAGCGATGAAATCGCCGCCGAATTCCAGCAATTTGCCCAACGCTATCGCTCGATTGGCTGGAGTGATGTGCTGGGCTCATCCGGCACCATCAAGGCGATTGGCAAGATCTGCAAAGAGCTCAAACTGACTAAAGGCGCGATCACCGCGCCGGCCTTGGCCGAGGTGCGCGAGCGCCTGTTGGCGGCGGAGACCATCGACAAGATCGACCTGCCCGGCCTATCCAATGACCGCAAGCCGGTGATCGCCGGCGGCATCTTGATTCTTCAAGCCGCGTTTGATGCGCTCGGCATCGAGCGGATGGCGGTCAGCCGTGCGGCGATGCGCGAAGGCATCCTCTACGACATGATCGGCCGTGGCAGCGGCAATGACCCGCGCGATGCCGCCATCGACATGTTGATGGCGCGCTATGCCGTTGATGAGGCGCAGGCCGAACAAGTCGAATCGACCGCGATGCATTTGTTCGACCAAGTCGAGCGCAACTGGGCGCTGGAAGAAGAAGACCGCGCCAAACTGGGCTGGGCCGCGTGGCTGCATGAAATCGGCCTCGCCATCGCCCACAGCCAATATCAGGTACACGGCGCCTACGTGCTTGAAAACTCGGATATCTCCGGCTTCAGCCGCCAGCAACAACAGGTGTTGGCGGCACTGGTGCGCTGCCATCGCCGTTCGATCCCGAAGAGCGCGTTCGATGCGATCCCCGAACGCCTCGTGCTGCGCACCCAACGCATCGCCGCGCTGCTGCGTTTGGCGGTGGTGCTGCATCGCTCGCATGAGGCGATGGATTTGCCCAATCTGAAACTGCGCGCCGATGGCCCGCTGCTGGAACTGCACCTGCCCAAGCGTTGGCTGGATGAGCGGCCGTTGTTGAAGACCGATCTGGCCGGTGAGCCAGATGATTTGCAGGCACTCGGCATCCAGCTGGAAATCGCCGCCGATTGAACCTGCCTGCCGATTGAGGCTGCACGACCGGCCATCTTCGCGCTGCACATACCCGCCACCTGTTTGACTGGGCGCATCCGACACCCCGCACGGAGCGCCCCCGATGGAACACGCCCTGATTCTGGCCCTGATCGGCATTGCCTTGCTGCTGTTCGCCTTCGAGGTGGCGCGGCCGGACATCATCGCCATCGGGGTCACTCTGGTACTGATTTTGAGCGGCACGTTGAGCGTGCAGGAAGGCTTCTCGGGCTTCAGCAACCCGGCGGTGATCACCGTGATCTGCATGTTCATCTTGAGCGCTGGCTTGGTGCGCACCGGCGTGGCCGACATCATCGCCAAATGGGTGCTGAAGGTCGGCGGCACCAGCCCGATCATGCTCACCGTGGCGGTGATGCTGGCGGTCGGCACCATGTCGATGTTCATGAACAACATCGGCGCGGTGGCGGTACTGCTGCCGGTGATGTTCGCCATCGCCGAGCGCTCCGGCTACGCCGCCAGCAAATTGCTGATCCCGCTGTCGTTCGGCTCGTTGCTGGGCGGCTTGGTTACCCTGATCGGCACACCACCCAACCTGCTGGTATCGATGGCGCTGGAGGATGCCGGTTTCGCGCCATTCAAGTTGTTCGATTTCGCCCCGACCGGGCTTGCCGTCATGGCCACCGGCATCCTGTATATGGCGCTGGTCGGCCGCCATCTGATCCCCGAGCGCACACCGGAAATGGGCGAGATCGCCAAGGCCGGCAACCAGCCGTATTTGAGCAAGGTGGTGATCCCGGCCGATTCGCCATTCATCGGCAAACGCATCGGCGAAATTGATTTTGCGGGCGAGTTGAAATTGACCATCGTCGAGCTGCGCCGTGGCCGCGGCTACAGCGAGCACGATACCGCCGTGCCCGGCGACCACGTGTTGGCGGTGGGTGACCGGCTGGTGGTCGAGGGCCGTTTCGATGATCTGGTGCGGGCCAAGGATAAACAGCAATTGGCGCTGTATGTCGAACGCCGCTACGGCAGCCAACTGGGCGAAGGCGAAGACGCCGAACTGGCGGAGATGGTGGTCGCCCCCAACAGTCGCCTGCTGGGCATGCGCTTGCGCGATCTGGATTTCCCCGGCCGTTTTGGCGTCGTCACCTTGGGGCTGCGTCGTCATGACCAATTGAAGAAAAGCGATTACCGCGCGATGCCCTTGCAAACCGGCGATGTGCTGCTGGTGCAGGGCATGAGCCAGGCATTGGCCGATCTGGCCGATTCCACCGATTTCGTCGTCGTGCAAAAAATGGACAACATCAGCCGCGACCGCCGCCGCGCACCGTTGGCACTGGCGATCATGGGCGCGGCGGTTCTGGCCGCCGCGACCGGCGTGCTGCATATCTCGGTGGCCGGCCTGTTGGGCGTGCTGTTGATGGTGCTGACCGGCTGTGTACCGGCACGCAGCATGTACGAATCGGTGGAGTGGCGGGTGATTTTCCTGATCGCCTGCATGATCCCGCTCGGTACCGCGATGGATCAAGACCACACCGGCACCGCGAAATGGCTGGCCGACCATATCGTCGGCTTTACCGGCGGCGCTGGCCCGTTGATCGTGATGGCCAGTCTGTTCCTGTTCACCACCTTGATCACCGAGGTGATGTCGAATGCCGCCGCCGCCGTGTTGCTTGCCCCGATTGGCATCGCCATCGCGGTTGGCATGGGCGTTGACCCACACCCCTTCATGATGGCGATCGCGATCGGCGCATCGACCACCTTCCTGACCCCGATCGGGCATCAAGCCAATGTGCTGGTGTACGGCGTGGGCAATTACCGCTTCGGCGATTTTCCGCGCGTCGGCGCCATCCTCAATGTGCTGATTTTTCTGGTGGCGATGGCGGTGATCCCACTGGTTTGGCCGTTTGAGCTGGCCAATTGAGAGGACATGGGTTTCATCCAACTGTCACCGTACTGAAACCGTGACGTAAGCCACTGTCGCCACGCTCTGTAAAACCGGAGCCTGCCCATGCGCTATTGCATCGTCACTGAAACCTATCCACCCGAGGTCAACGGCGTTGCCTTGACCGTGCAAAGCCTGGAGCAAGGCCTGCGCGCACGCGGGCACGATGTCGATGTGGTGCGGCCGCGGCAAAGCCCGGGCCAGCAGGGCAAGGCGCACGAGACGTTGGTCTCCAGCGCGCAGATACCAAAATATCCGGGTATGCGTTTTGGCTTCCCGGCCAACCGCATGTTGCGCAAGCTGTGGCGCGAGAAGCGCCCGGATGCGATCTATGTCGCCACCGAAGGCCCGCTGGGTTGGTCGGCGATGCGGGTGGCGGCACAGTTGGGCATCCCCAGTTCGTCCGGCTTCCACACCCGTTTTGATGAGTACATGCGCGAGTACGGCGTCGGTTTTTTGCAGCCCGTGGCGGTGCGCTGGATGCGCCGCTTCCACAACACCTCGGCCGCCACCATCGTACCGACGTGCGAGTTGATGGAGTTCCTGCAGGGCATCGGGTTCAAGCAAGTCACCCATATGCCGCGCGCGGTCAATACCGAATTGTTCCACCCGGATAAGCGCGATCACGCCTTGCGTGCAGAATGGGGCGTCGGCCCGGATGATCTGGCGGCGATTTATGTCGGTCGCGTCGCCGCCGAAAAAAACCTGCCGCTGGCGGTGCGCGCCTTCCGCGAGCTGCAAAAGCAGCGGCCCGATGCCAAATTCGTCTGGGTGGGCGAAGGCCCGGAGCTTGCCAGCATCGCCCGCGACAACCCGGATTTTGTCATCCGTGGCATCCAACGCGGCGAAGACTGCGCCCGCCATTTCGCCAGCGCCGATCTGTTCTTGTTCCCCAGCCATTCCGAAACCTTCGGCAATGTCACCATCGAGGCGATGGCCAGCGGCATCGCCACTGTCGCCTTCAACTACGGTGCCGCCAAAGAACATCTGAAAGATGGCATCCACGGCGCGTCGATCCGCGACCGCGACGATCAGGCCTTTATCCGCGCCGCCTGCCGCATCGCCAGCGATGATGCCGCCCGCCGCGAGATGGGCCGCAACGCGCGCGAGGCCATCGCCCGGCTGAAACCCGAACAAGTCGCCGCCGATTTCGACGAAATCCTGCAACGCATTGCCGGCCAGGAGTTGAACAACCATGCGCGCGCTGCCTGACAAACCCGCTTTGCCCAGCCGCAGCGGCAGCCTGCCGCGTGGCCGTCGCCGCCGCATCACCCGCCACGAAAGCCGCTGGTGCCGACGGGTCAACGGGCTGGGCGCGCTACGTGGCTCGCGCACGTTTTTCGCCGCCGTCAGCCGCTTGGGCGATGGCGTGTTCTGGTACGTGCTGATGGCCGCGCTGATCGTGTTTGACGGCGTGAACGGCCTGCTTGCCGCCCTGCACATGGCGGTGATCGGGGTAATCTCGCTGCTGCTTTACAAGGCACTCAAGCACTGGACAAAGCGCCCGCGCCCGTTCGCCGCCGACCGCCACATCCGCGCGTGGATCGCCCCGCTGGATGAGTTCAGCTTCCCCTCCGGTCATACCTTGCACGCGGTGGCCTTCACCGTCATCGCGCTGGCCTATTACCCGCTGCTGGCACCGCTGCTGATCCCGTTTGCCGCAAGCGTCGCCTTGTCGCGGGTAGTACTGGGGCTGCATTACCCAAGTGATGTGCTGGCGGCGACGGCGATTGGCGTGGGCTTGGCCTGTGGGTCGTTGTGGGTGGTGCCGGGGGTTGGGTTGTTTTGATCGCGACGGTTTGCCCGCGTCGCGCGGCAAAAAACCACACGTGACACAGTTCTGACAGCGTTCAATCGTCTGCTTGATGTGCAAACAACCCACACCGATAGCGCAAAGCCCTGCTTGGCAGGGCTTTGCGGCTGATTCAATTTCGGCGCCGGTGAAGATCAGAACGGAATATCGTCATCATCAAAGCCATCCGCGCCGCCGAAATCCGCCGGTGCCGGTTTCTGCTGTGGTGGGGCTTGGCGCTGCGGTTCACGGCGTTGGGCTGGTGCTTGACGCTGCCCGCCGCCGTAACCACCACCGCCACCACTGCTGCGCTCGTAGCCACCGCCGCCGCCGCCCGCGCCGCCATCACCACGCCCGCCCAGCATCTGCATTTCATCGGCGATGATGTCGGTGAAGTAGCGCTTCTGGCCGTCGTCGCCAGTCATTTCGCTGTAGCTGATGCGGCCTTCGACATACACTTGCGAGCCTTTGCGCAGGTACTCGCCAGCGATCTCGCCCAGCTTGCCGAAGAAAGTCACCCGATGCCATTCGGTCTTTTCCTGATTTTGCCCATCGCGATCCTTGCGGACGCTGGTGGTGGCGAGGCTGACCTTGGTGATCGCCATGCCGCCTTGTGAGTATTTGGTTTCTGGGTCATTGCCGAGATTGCCGACCAGAATCACTTTATTGATGCCGCGTGCCATGTCTTGTCCTTTCCGGTTGTGATCTGTTTCCAGTGCTTCGTCGCGCCGTGGCGGCGGGTGCCAGCCACAGGGGTATTGGATGATACCTGCACCGCCGCCGCTACCGGGCATCGCCACCCGTGGTTGTCAGGCAATGCCGCTGCCGGGCGTCAACCGCGCCACCTATAATGGCGCGATGCACAATGCCCGCGCCCCGATGACTCTACGCCCACGCCTCGACCTGCCCGCCATCCAGCACCTTGCCGCCGACGATATGGCCGCCGTCGATGCGCTGATCCGCCGCCGTCTGGCTTCGGACGTGGTGCTGATCAATCAGGTGGCCGAATACATCATCGGTGCCGGTGGCAAGCGCCTGCGGCCGATGCTGCTGCTGCTGGCCGGCCGCGCACTCGGCCATCAGGGCGCGGATGCCCACCAACTCGCCGCCGTGGTCGAGTTCATCCATACCTCCACCCTGCTGCATGACGATGTGGTCGATGAATCCG
>JAUNTK010000055.1:0-7257 GCA_030538735.1 Pseudomonadota bacterium | reverse complement strand
CGCCAGCGTGCTGGTGGGCGACTTTCTCTATTCGCGCAGCTTCCAGTTGATGGTGGAGCTGGAATCGATGCCGGTGCAGCAGATCCTCGCCGATACCACCAACCAGATCGCCGAAGGCGAAGTGCTGCAACTGTTGCACGTGCGCAACCCGGATACCGACGAAACCGCTTATCTGCGTGTGATCGAGCGCAAGACCGCGATCCTGTTCGCCGCGGCCACCCGCCTCGGCGCGCTGCTGGCCGGTGCCGACCAACGCACACAACAAGCGATGCACGATTACGGCCTGAATCTGGGCTATGCCTTCCAGATCGCCGATGACGTGCTTGATTACGCCTCCGATGCCGAAACGCTGGGCAAAAATCTGGGCGATGACCTGGCCGAAGGCAAGATGACCCTGCCGCTGATCCACGCCATGCAGCATGCCGACCACGCCACCCGCGCGCGCCTGCGCCGCATTGTTGAAGCCGGCGAGATCGAAGCCCTGCCGGAAGTGATTACCGCCATCAACACGCATGATTCGCTGGGCTATAGCCGCCAACGCGCCGAGCACTATGCCGCGCGCGCCGAAGCCGCGCTGGCCTGCCTGCCCGATAATGATGCCAGCGCCGCCCTGCGCGGGCTTGCCGCTTACGCGGTGACGCGGGAAAAGTAATCCCCCCATGACCTTTGGCGCATTGCCAGCCCGCCCCGATCACGCCTAAGTTGGGCGATTCCGGGGAATCCAAAGGGTCGCGCCGATGCGCCATCGCCAGTTGTTTGCCAGCCTTGCCGCCGCCTTGATGCTGGCGGCGGCTGTGCCTGCCATCGCCCAATCTGCCGCCACGGGCAAATCGGAGGCCGGTGACAAAGCCGCCGCCAAGCCCAGCCGCGAGCCGAAGGAATCGATCACCCGCCACAGCGGCGCGTTCAATGGCCGCAGCATCAGCTACGACGCGGTGGCCGGCGAGATTTTCTTGAAAGACGCGGATGGCAAGCCGAAGGCCGCGATCTATTCCACCAGCTATATCAAGACGCCGCGCGATGCCACGCGCCCGGTGGTGTTCCTGTTCAATGGCGGCCCCGGCTCTGGCTCGTTGTGGCTGCATATGGGTGCGTTTGGGCCCAAGCGCGTGGTGGTGCCTTCCGATGCCCGCGATGACGGCGCGCCGCCCTACCCGATCGTGCACAACCCGCATGCCTTGCTGGATATCGCCGACTTTGTCTTTATCGACCCGGTCGGCACCGGCTTCAGCCGGGCGCTGGAAGGCACCGATGCCAAGGATTACTGGGGCGTGACGGCCGATGCCAAATCGATCGCCAGCTTCATCCGCCTGTGGCTGACCCAACACAACCGCTGGAACTCGCCCAAGTTCCTGGGCGGTGAAAGCTATGGCACCACCCGCTCGATTGCCGTCGCGCAGGAGCTGGAAGGCAGTTACAACGATGTCGCCTTGAACGGCATCCTGCTGATTTCCACCATCCTCGATTTCGGCCTGAGCGCGGAAACCCCCGGCAACGAAATGGCCTATGTGGTCAACCTGCCCTCGTATGCGGCCACCGCGTGGTATCACGGCAAGATCGCCAACCGGCCAGCCAAGGTGGCTGATTTTGTTGATGAAGCGCGCCGCTTCGCCATCGGCCCATATCTGGCCGCGCTGGCGCAAGGCAATTCGTTGAGTGATCCGGAACGCATCCGCGTGCGTGCCGAGCTCGCGCGCTTGACCGGCCTTTCCGAAGCCTATCTCGACCGCGCCCGTTTGCGCGTTTCGCCCGGTCGCTTCTACAAAGAATTGCTGCGCGATCGCAGCTTGGTGGTCGGCCGCCTCGATAGCCGCTATACCGGCCGCGATGCCGATGATGCCGGCGAGTTCGCCGAAAACGACCCCAGCTTCTACGGCATCGATGCCGCCTATACCGCCGCGATGAATGCCTATGCGCGCGAAACGCTGAAGTATTCGCCGGAGATCGAATACAACGTGATCGGCGGCGTTGGCCCGTGGGATTGGCGGATTGGCCAACAGCGCGGCGGCACGGCGTATGTCAGCGTCGCGCCGTTTGTCGGCCCGCTGCTACGGCAAAACAGCGGCCTGCGCATCTTCGTCGCGCAAGGCTGGTACGACCACGCCACGCCGTTTTTCGCCGCCGAATACGCCTTGAACCGCACCGGCATCCCGCAAGAGCGCATCGAATGGCAGTACTACGATGCCGGCCACATGATGTACGTCAACGAGCCGGATCTGGTGAAGCTCAACGGCGATATCCGCCGCTTTATCGAGAACCGCACTACCGGGCGTTGAAGCCACGCGGTTCTCCCAACGCTGATCGACGCGCACTTGCCTAAACCCACCGGCCCGCTACAATGACCGGCTCGCGATCGCTCGCGAGTCTCTATGGTGGCCCCGTTGGCCCCTCGCGACGCTAGTTCGAAAATCCCGCCAGGGCCGGAAGGCAGCAACGGTATTGAATGATGCGGGCGCCGAGGATCGTCGGCGGGGCCACCGCCTTTTCTGCGGCATCCTGCCTTGGCAACGGCCCGGCCCGGCCCGGCACATCTGCCGCCAATCCCGAACAAATCGTGAACCCCATCGCGGTTTGCGTATCGCGCCCTAAAGCCCTGTTTGCTGATGCCGAAATCGTCAATGGCTACAGCTGTGCGCATGAGCGTCGCAGCGACCTACCATCGCGAACAGGAGATCAGGATGGACAAGCTGCCGATCAACCTTGAGGCCTTGGGCGAAATCCCGCCGTGGACGCTGCTCCCGTTGTTCGCCAGCCTGGCCGTGATCTGGGGATGGCGGGCGTGGCGCAGATGGACGCGCTATCGGTTTGAGCATCACACCTTGTCCGGCAGCATGACCCTGACCGAGATCTCCGGCGTGATCGGCAGCGGCCCGTATGACACCAAATCCGCGCCCAGCGCCAACCCGCCGCTGGAAGAATTGCTGATCCACGGCAAAACCGCGCCTGTGCCGGAACCGGCCGATGCGCCGCCGCCCGCGCATGTCGATGAGGCCAGCGGGCCTACATCAAGCAACACGGGTCATGATGCGGCGGATGCAAGCAACTCCAGCTCGCCAACATCGCATACCCTCACCATCGGTGCGGGCATCGCCCCGGCCGATCTACCCGCCGCCAACGAGAACGAGGCCATCGACCCGCTGATGGCGGCCTACATGGAATTGCTGGCTGAAAGCCGCCCGGATATCTACGACGCATGGAGCCAATCAGCCGGCAAGGATTTGGGCAGCGATGATGATGCGCCGCCGCCACGCAAGGTCGCGGGCGACTGATCAACCGCCGCGCATCAACCCGCGTCGATATGCGGCGGCCGCAGCGGCTGCAACAAACCCGGCTCCGCCACCTGCATGCCGCGTGCGCGCAAGGCGTGCAATTCTTCGATGCTGGCGTAGTGATAGAGCAGGCAGCGCGAGAGCAATTCAGGCGGATATTCGCGCTGCAGATCCTCGATCCCGCTATGCGATGGGTTGCCATGCAGGGCGCAATCATGGGCGATCAGTTCATCCTGATCGGCATAACGTGCCAACATTTCCGGGATCGGTCGGGTATCGCCACTCCACACTAGGCTGCCCGGCACGCGCAAACCAAAGGCGCTATCCGGCCAATGGTGGCGAACCGGGAACACCTCGATGCGCGCCCCGTCATGCCAGAAGTGATCACCGACGACGATCAGCTGAAACGCATCCCAAAAATTCGCGCCGCCCTCGGCCAAGACGTTCGGGTATGCGGCCACGCGGCGCTGCAACCACGGCAGCACGCCGGTCGGGCAATAGATGCGCACTTTGCCGCGCCGCGCCGGGTCGAAGTAGCTGGCGACAAACAGGCGCTCAAAACCACTGACGTGATCAAGATGCGCATGGGTGACGAACACTGCCTGCGGCGCTTCGCCATAGCGGGCGATGAAATCACTCAAGCCTTCCGAACCGCAATCGATGCTCAACCACGGCGCACCATTACGCTCGATGGTGGCCATCGCGCTGCCCAAGGTGGCCACCGCCGATGCACTGCCAGTGCCGTGGAAACGCAGGCCCCAGCTCATGCCGCATCCGCCTGCATCGCACCGGCATAGGCGGCCAGCAACTGCTGATAACCAGCATCGCTGCCGGCACCGCCCAGCTTGTGCAGCGAGCGGCGCAGGCGTTGCAGATTGGCCGTTTGCCACGCTGCGGCAGGCGTGCGGATCACGCTCTTATCGAAATCGATCATCCAGCCCTGCCGCTCGCCATCAAACAAAATATTGTGCGCATTAAGATCGGCATGGTCGAGGCCGGCGCGATGAAACGCCGCGATCAACTGGCCGCTGGCCTGCCACGGCGGGTCGCCACGTTGCAGCAACTCACCCAAGCTTTGCGCTGGCGCGATGCGCCGCATCAAGATCGCCGCACGATAAAAGCCGCCCTCACGCCGATAACTGGCCGCCACCGGCTGCGGCACCGGCAAGGCGAGCGCACGCAGCCGCTGCATCAATCGAAATTCGGCGAAGCTGCGCACCGCATCTTGGCTGCGCCACACGAAGCGATCACGGCTGAGCTTGGCGATCAAACCACCGCGCAAATAATGGCGCAGCACCAGTGGCCCGATTGGCGCATCCACCCGCCATGCCGCCCCGCGGCCACCGCTGCCAATCACCTCGGCCGCCGCGCCCCAATGGGCCGGATCAAACCATGCAGCCTGCGGCGTTTGCGGACAGGCCGATGGGTCGAACACAATGGCGCCCTCCAGCCCGCCATCGTGGAAGGTCAACAGGCGTTCATTGGCGGCGGGCATCGACATGCAGTGAGTCTAACAACCCGTGAATACCTTGGCGCCCACTTCAATCTGCCTGCTGCGCTTGTCCGCGCTGGGCGATGTCACCCATGTGCTGCCGCTGGTCCACACCCTGCGCCACGCCTGGCCATCGGTTGAGATCAGTTGGGTGATCGGCAAAGGCGAGCACCGCCTGCTGCACGGCCTGCCGGGTGTGCGCTTCATCGAATACGACAAAAAAACCGGGCTGGCCGGGATGCGTGCGCTGCGCCGTGAATTGCGGGGCCAGCGTTTCGATGCGCTGCTGCAGATGCAGGTCGCGGCGCGCGCCAATCTGCTTTCCGCGTTTATTCCGGCCAATCGCCGCATCGGCTATGACCGCAGCCGCTCCAAAGATCTGCACGGCTTGTTTATCAACCAACGCATTGCTGATCGCCCCGGCATCCATGTGTTGGATGCGATCGGCAGCTTCTGTGAACCACTGGGCCTGCGCCAAACCGAGGTGGTTTGGCCGATGCCGGTGCCGCAAGCGAGCTTTGAGTGGGCGGCGGCGCAATGGCCGGATGATGGCCAACCGGTGCTGATGATTTCGCCCTGCTCCAGCCATGTGCGGCGCAACTGGCGCGCCGAACGCTATGCGGCGGTAGCCGACCACGCCGTGCGCCAAGGCTGGCGCGTGGTGCTGTGCGGTGGGCGCAGCGAGCTGGAGCGCGAGGTGGGTGATGCGATCATCGCCGCGATGCAAACCGCGCCACTGGATTTGATCGGCAAAGACACGCTGAAGCAACTGCCCGCACTGCTTGCGCGCGCCGACCTGTTGATGAGCCCGGATTCCGGCCCGATGCATATCGCCAATGCGATGGGCAGCAAGGTGCTGGGCCTGCATGCCGCCAGCAACCCGCGGCGCAGCGGGCCATATTCCGACATCCGCTACTGCGTGGATCGCTATGACGATGCCGCCCGCACCCACTTCGGCAAACCGGCCAGCGAACTGAAATGGGGCAGCAAGATCGAATACGACGGCGTGATGGACTTGATCAGCGTCGATGACGCGGTCGCCGCCTTTGAGCGCTACCGCAGCGATCAGGCCGACGGCGCGCGGTAATCCTCGTACGATTTTTCCTCGACGTAGGCCGAGCCCAGCGCAAGGTTGATGTCTTTCTTGATCTTAGCGCGCTCATCGTTTTCGAAGTACACGCTGCGCGCCAGCTTGATGAACGCATCATCAAATGCCTGCGCCTTTTCCTGCAGCCGGATATCGTCCTCGATCACCCACAGGCGCTCGTTGACCGCCTTCAAGGCCGCCCGCAAACCGCTGATATCCTGCGCCGAAGCCGGATGCGCCGCCCACGTCGTGTTCAGCGCGTTCAACTCATTGCGCACATTGGCCAGCTTGGCCGCATCCTTCATGCGCTCGGACTTGATCTCAAGGATCGCGATCTTGTCCAGCAACTCACCAAAGGACACCGGCACAGAAATTTCGGACATGGTTTTGCTCGTGTGGAATTTGTATGCATTCTAGCTGGATGGCGGCAACTGATAGCCGTGCGATCACCGGCCAGGTTCACGCTCAGGCTTTCGTTGCGGTCACTATGCAAAGGACAGCGGCCTTGCGCCCAGCTTCACCGGCTTGGGGAATCGGCCCAGCCCAACTAGGCAGTAAATCTCGGATCGGCTAAAACCTGTTCGGGCTTCAACCGCGGGGCGGCGCAGCAAATGAGGGTGTTCAACGGTATTCCACGGGCCTTGCCGGGACGCCACAGGACAAGCGGGCAATAAAAAACCCCGGAAAACCGGGGCTTTTGGGGATCTCTTGGACTTTTGTCGTGATTCTACCGAATCTCCTTACTATAGCCCATTGATTTAGGCGGTTTCAGTGGTGTTTGCGCAAAACATACCGCCAAAAGTGCCTCCCTTGCCTAAACCATACGCATGCGCACGCGACCTATACGAAATGGTCAACAAGTTCGCCCCACGCCTGTTCCTCGTCCTCCGGGGCGCAGGTGATGACCATGGCCCCACGCGCTCGCAGCATCTTGGCCTTGGCCACCGCCTCGTTGTGGCCGGGCTGGCCGGGGTGAGGGATCACCACCATCGACGGGAGCATGCCTGTCCCGGCATCGTCCGGCACCTCTAGTTTGCCCAGCCGATCACGCAGACGCTTCATTGCGGGAATCCTCCAACGCTTCAATGCGGCGCTCAAGGTCGCCGGTCTCCATCACACGGGACAGGATTTGCAGGATATGGGCCAGCTTGCTGGCGTCGGCCACCTCTACCTCACCGGCACGGGCAAGACGGTAGAGGCGGGCCAGCTCTCTGCACACGTCTTGCGCGGTTGCCAGCTTCAGCCGCAACCGGGTAGGCGGATACCGCCGTCATCCATGTCAACGTGCCAATGGGTGAATCGTCTCCTTGCGCCGCAGCGGGTCATGGCTGTACCTCCCGCAAGTACAGGTCGGCACTCGACAGGATCAATTTTTGACATCGAGGTAACCCATGGCAACGCAGATTACG
>JAUNTK010000175.1 GCA_030538735.1 Pseudomonadota bacterium | reverse complement strand
ATGGATATCGAAGGCTTGGGCGAGCGTTTTGCCGAAGCCTTGGTTGAATTTGGCTATCTGCAAACCGTGGCCGATCTCTATACCTTGCGCGTCGATGACCTGCTGGAAATGAAGCGCCGCGCCGATCTGCGCGATGGCACGGTGCCGGCCACGGCCAAGGCCGGCAAGATCGCCGATAAGTGGGCGCATAACCTGATCAATGCCATCGATGCCAGCCGCAGCACCACGCTGGAGCGGCTGCTGTTTGCGCTGGGCATCCCCGATGTCGGCGAATCCACCGCCAAGACACTGGCCCGCCATTTCGGCGCGCTGGATGCGTTGATGGCTGCCGACGCCACGGCCCTGATCGAGGTGCCGGATATCGGCCCGATTGTCGCCGCGCATATCGTGCATTTCTTTGCCGAGGCGCATAACCGCGAGGTCATCGCCCAACTGCGCCAACGCGGCGTGCATTGGCCCGAAGGCGCACCGCAACGCGCCAGCGAAGGCCCACTGGCCGGCAAGACCGTGGTGCTGACCGGCGGCTTGAGCGCGATGAGCCGCGACGAGGCTGGTGCGAAGTTGGAAGCACTGGGGGCCAAGATCAGTGGCAGCGTATCGAAGAAAACCGCGCTGGTGATCGCCGGCGAGGCGGCCGGCAGCAAGCTGGCCAAAGCGCAGGAATTGGGCATCGAAATCTGGGATGAAGCGGCCTTGCTGGCGTTTCTCGATGGGCATGCCGATACAAGCCAACGCGGGGGCGAGCCGCGATGAACCGGGATTGGCCGCCCTCCGCCGATTTCGCTGCCTTGCACTTGCGCGCATCGCTCAATCGCCTGATCCGCGAGTTCTTCCATGCCCGTGGCGTGCAGGAAGTGGAAACACCGATGATGTCGGTGGCGGGTGTCACCGATATCCATATCGCGCCATTTCACCTGCAGTTTTCCGGCCGCACCGAGGGCGCGCCGCGCACGCGCTGGTTGCGCACATCGCCGGAATATCCCTTGAAGCGATTGCTGGCTGCCGGCTTCGGTGATTGCTATGAGCTGGGCCGGGTGTTTCGCGATGGCGAGGCCGGTGGCCGCCACAATCCCGAGTTCACCATGCTGGAGTGGTATCGCCTTGGTTGGGATCATCGGCGCCTGATCGATGAAACGATTGAGCTGGTGCAGGCAGCGCTGGCCTCGGTTGGGCGCGAAAATGCCGATGTCGAAGTCATCAGCTATCGCGCGCTGTACCAACGCGCGCTTGGCCTTGACCCGTTCGTGGCATCGACCGGGGAACTGCGTGATGCACTTGGCGATATCACCATCGATGGGGCTGGCCTAACCCGCGATGACTGGCTGGATCTGCTGATGACGCATCACATCCAGCCGCACTTCGCGCCCGATGCAATCACCGTGCTGCACGATTACCCGGCCTCGCAAAGTGCCTTGGCGCGGATTCGTGATGAGGGTGATGGTCATCGGGTCGCCGAGCGTTTCGAGCTGTATCTCGGCCCGCTGGAGCTGGCCAATGGCTATCACGAGCTGGCCGATGCCGATGAGCAATCTGCGCGTTTCCAGCGCGACGTGGATACGCGCATCGGCCGCGATGGCACGGCACCGCCCATCGACCAGCGCCTGTTGGCTGCATTGGTACACGGCTTGCCCGATTGCGCCGGGGTTGCGCTGGGCGTGGATCGTTTGCTGATGGCCTTGCAGCAGACATCGCGCATCGCCGATGTGCTGGCTTTCGATTTTTCCCGAGCCTGACCGGCTCAAGCTGAATCGTTGCGTTTGATTCGCCGATTTTTCATCACGACGCGGTACAGTCGCCGCATGGGGATCCGAATCACAACGATGTATCTGATCGGTGCCGGGCTGGTGTTCGGCGTGTTGCCGTTGCACGCGCAGTCGGCAGCGGCGCATGAGGGCGAGCGCATCGTCTGTGAATCAATCGCCGAGCGCTGGAACCATTGCGCGCTGCCGTTCAAGGGTGAAGTCAGGATGCTGCGCCAGCTTTCACGCAATGCCTGCATCCGTCATCAGTCCTGGGGGCAGGACGAGAAGGGCGTGTGGGTGGCACGCGGTTGCCGCGCGGAATTTGGTCTGGCCGCCGCCGATGACGATGACGATCAGGCCCCGCCCAGCAAGCGGCGGGTGACCTTGCGCTGTGAATCGCGCAGCGGCGCTCAGGTGCATTGCCCGGCCGAAACCGCACAGGGCGTGCGCCTGACCCGGCAACTGTCATCGTTTGAATGCGAGCTGGGCCGCAGTTGGGGCTTCGATGCCGAAAGCGTCTGGGTGTCGCGCGGCTGCCGTGCCGAGTTCGAGGTGATCAGCAGCGCGCGCCGACAGGGTTGGTTCTCGCGCATGTTCAAGCGCGATCGTGCGCAGGCCGCTGGCATGAATTCCGAGCAAGGCCG
>JAUNTK010000054.1 GCA_030538735.1 Pseudomonadota bacterium | reverse complement strand
TGAGCTGTTTCACAGGCAGCATAGGAGTACCAATCGTCCGGGA
The DNA here is from genome assembly GCA_030538735.1 of Pseudomonadota bacterium. Taxonomy (GTDB): domain Bacteria; phylum Pseudomonadota; class Gammaproteobacteria; order Xanthomonadales; family Xanthomonadaceae; genus Solilutibacter. The sequence continues at coordinate 18,438 of JAUNTK010000054.1, read as the reverse complement.
TGTGACACATAGTGAAAAAACAAGCTGGCCGGCGTCCAATACCTTGTCTTTATCAGCGCCATGCCCGACGCGCATGGTTAAACGCGGAAGGCAACGACGTGCAAACGATTGAAAACAAAGACACCGCTGCCCGGCTTTCGCCGAGGCGACGTTTGAAAGCGGGTTGCTCAGCGCGCCCTAACCGGCCTTCAGTTTATAAGCCAGCACGTAATCGCCGGGCTTGGTGCCGACCGAGCCGTGGCCGCCGGCCACCAGCAACACCATTTGCTCGCCTTGGCTGTTGAGGTAGGTCATCGGTGTGGCCTGGCCGCCGGCCGGGATGCGCACATTCCACAGCACGTTGCCGGTTGCCAGGTCATAGGCGCGGAAATTGTCATCGACCGCTGCGGCAAGAAATACGATGCCGCCGCCGGTGATCAGCGGGCCGCCAATGCCGGGGACGCCCATCCGGATCGGTACCGGCAGTGGGGTGAGATCGCGGATGGTGCCGTTGCGGTATTGGTAGGCGATCTTGCCGGTGCGCAAATCGGCCGCTGCCACCGTACCCCACGGCGGTTGCTGGCAGGGTACGCCCAGCGGCGACATGAACGGGGTCAGTGATACCGCGTATTCGGCGCCGGTATTGGCGTTGACGCCGTGTTCCCCGACATTGGTTTGCGCATCGCCCAGATCCTGTTTGGGGATCAGGCGGGAAACAAACGCTAGATAGGTCGGCATCCCGAACATCACTTGGCGCTCCGGGTCCACCGCGACGCTGCCCCAGTTGAAGGTGCCGAAATTGCCGGGATAAATCAGCGAGCCCTGCAGCGAGGGCGGCGTGTAGCGGCCTTCGTAGCGCAGGCGCTTGAACTGGATGCGGCAAACCATCTGGTCGATCAGGCTGGCACCCCACATGTCGGCCTCGCGCAGCGGCGGCGGCTCGAAACTCAGCGCCGAATACGGCTGCGTCGGCGAGATGCGTTGGCCGGGGATATCGTTGGTCTGCGGTGCCGGGCGCTCGGCCACCGGCAGCAGCGCGCGTCCATCGCGGCGATCCAGCACATAGACATCGCCCTGTTTGGTCGGCACCACCAACGCCGGGGTTTTACCGGCGGGCAAATCGAGATCGATCAAACTGGGCTGGGCCGGGGTATCCATGTCCCACAGATCGAAATGGACGAATTGATGCACCCAGCGCGGCTGGCCCGTCGCCAGATCCAGCGCCACCACCGAGCTGGAGTATTTTTCCTCGTCCTCGCTGCGATACTGGCTGAGTTGATCCGGGGTGCGGTTGCCCATCGGGAAATACGCCAGCCCCAGCACTTCATCGGCGCTGGCGATCGACCAACTGTTGGGCGAGCTGGTGATGTATTTCTGATCGGGATCGGTTGGATCCAGCGGCGCGGTCTGGGTCGGGTTGCCGGAATCCCAATTCCACAGCAGTTTGCCGCTGACGGCATCGTAGGCACGGATCACGCCGGAAGGCTCATCCACCGCGTAGTTGTCATTGACCGCACCGGCCACGATCACTTTGCCGGCCGCCACCAACGGCGGCGAGGTGGAGTAGTAATAACCGGACTGCTTGAACGGCATGTTGTGCATCAGATCCAGCACGCCGTTGCGGGCGAAATCCGGGCAATGCGCGCCGGTTTCGGCATCGAGCGCATACAGTTTGGCATCGGAGGTGGGCAGGAAGATGCGGGTCTTGCACAGCGCGGCAGCGGCCGGGGTTTCGTCCGTCGATGCGGCTGCGGCAGTCTCGGCTGGGTGAGCCGCTGCATCGAAATACGACACGCCACGGCAGGTCTGGTGCTGGCGTTGCTGATCGACGCCGACTTCGGGATCAAAACGCCATTTCACCGCGCCGGTATCGGCATCCAGCGCCAACGCCCAGTTGTGCGGCGTACACAGATACAAGGTATTGCCGATCTTGAGCGGCGTGGCCTGATAGGTGGTTTCAGTGACATCGGTGGGCAATTTCACATCGCCGGTCTGCATCTGCCACGCCAGTTGCAGGTTGCCGACATTGCCGGCATTTATCTCCGCCAGTGGCGAATAACGCTGGCCGTAGCCAGTGCGGCCATAGGCATGCCATTCACCAGCAGGCGGCGGATGATCGCCCAAATTGGGGCTGGCATTGACGGTTTCCAGCGGCAACGTGCCGTGGATTTCATGCGGATGCCGGATCAGCCCGAGCAAGGCCACCGCGCCGGCCAGCAAGGAGACCGCGCCCAGCCAGCGGCCGGAACCGGCACCACCCGGCCCGGCATTGGCGCGACGAAACCACGGCGTTGCCAGCCACAGCCCGAGCAGCACCGGCAGGCCCAAGCGGGTAGCCAGCGGCCACCAGTGCAAGCCGGATTCCCACAGCGACCACGCCAGCAACAGCAGCAACCAACCGGCATACAGCCACAAAGCCCAGCGCCTGCGCTTGACTAGGCCGATCCCAACGGCCAGCAGGATCACGCCACTGAATAGATAGAACGCGCTGCCGCCCAGCGCCAACAACCAGACGCCGCCCACTTCCAACACCAGTGCCAACAGCCACGTCACAAGCAAACCGATGCCACGCATCTGCGTTCTCCGGTAAGGAAGATATGAACACGTCTCGCCGCCGACAATAGCGCAAGCCGCGTGCGCTGATGATGATGCAGCCCCGCCAGCCGGATGGCTGCAACGAGGGGCCGGGAGACGATCCCTACCCGCAATCCCCGTCGCGCCTTATACTGCACGGCTAGAGTTCAGCCATCCTGCGTCCGGGAACCAGCCACGTGAACAAGCACGACTCCGACTTCCTGAAAAAATTCTCCATGGTGATCGCCTTTCTTGTTGCGCTCACCATTATCCTGATTTTGCTTGGCCGCCACATCAATACGCTGGTGCCGCGCGATCCCAGCCCACAGGCGTTGGCGCAGACCGAGGCACGCATCGCGCCGATCGGTGCGGTGTATGTCGGGGCCGAAGGCAAGCTGCTGGCGCTGGCCGCCGATCAGGCGCGTGCGGCAGCGGCCAGCTCGCAGGCGGCCTACGGCGGCACGCTCGATGGCAAGAAGATCTACGAGAGCCTGTGCACCGGCTGTCACACCGCTGGCACTGCTGGCGCGCCGATGTTGAACGCCGCCGGGATTGGCGCCCGCGTCGCCGCGCAAGGCCGCGACACCCTGCTGAAGATGGCGATCGATGGTTTCACCGGCAGCACCGGCGTGATGCCGGCACGCGGCGGCAACCCGGCGCTGACCGATGAGCAGATGGCCCATGTGGTCGATTGGATGATCGACGAAAGCAAGTAAGCGATCATCGCCGCCATGACGCCGCCTCCGGGCGGCGTTTTCGTTTTCAATCAAAGTTTCGTCATCAAAATCTGGCAAGGTCTGCCGATGAACCCGATCCGCCGCTGCCGCCCCGCCCGCCTGCTCACGCCGTTGTTGCTCGCCGCCGCCTTGCTTGGCTGCGTCAGTGCGCCCCCCAGATCGACGCTGCCGCTGTTGCCGATCGGCCATGTGCAGGGCGCCGCGCTGGTCAGCCCATTGCTGGGCCAACAGGTGCGGGTGCAGGGCGTGATCACCGCCGATTTCCGCGCCGGCCTTGGCCTGCTCACCCTGCAGGATGCTGGCGATGGCGATCCTGCCACCGCCGATGCGTTGTTTCTCGATGGTGCGCCGGAGACATTGAAGGTCGGCGACAGCATTGAGGTGCTGGGCGAAGTACTGGAGCTCGATAGCGGCCGCGATGCCCGTGTCACCGCGATCCGGGTTGCCCGCAGCCAGCCGATCACGCCGCGGCCAATGCCGGTGCCGCAGCCGCTCGATGCCCTGCCCACCGACACGCTTGGCTGGGAGCGGCTGGAAGCGATGCGGGTCAGCGTGCCGGTGCCGCTGACCTTGACCGGTAGCCAGAATGCCGCCCGCTTTGGCGAATGGCAGGTCAGCTTCGATGGCCGCCTGTGGACGCCGACCGAGATCGCCCTGCCCGGCCAGGCCGCCAACGATCAGGCCCGACGCAATCAAGCCCGCACCCTGTGGCTGGATGACGGCCACACCGGCACCGCAGCCGATACCGCGATGAGCCGCGATATCCCGCGCACCGGCAGCGTGCTGCAGCAGGTCGAGGGCATTCTTGATCAGCGCCACGGCCGCTATCGCCTGCAACTAACCGCCCCGCCACAGATCACGGCCGCGCCGCGCCCGGCCGCACCCGCGCGGATGGGCGAGCTGCGCATCGCCGCCTTCAATCTGGAAAATCTCTTTAATGGCGATGGTCAAGGCGGCGGCTTCCCCACCGCGCGCGGGGCCAAGACCCACGCCGATTACCTTGCGCAGCGCGCCCGCCATGTCGCCGCGTTGGCGGCGCTGGATGCCGATGTCATCACCCTGATGGAACTGGAAAACGATGGCCACGGGCCGAATTCATCCGAATCGCAATTGCTCGCCGCGCTCAATGCCGCCCACGCTGGTGATTGGCGTGCGGCGGCGATGCCGGCCAATGCCAGCCGTGACGTCATCCGGGTTGGCATCTTCTATCGCGCTTCCAAGCTGCAGCAAGTCGGGGCCAGCGAGGTATTTGATGCCGCTGCCTTCGCCAGCCTCAACCGCCCGGCACTGGCTGCCCGCTTCCGCGCCGGCGATGGCCCGGCCTTCGTGGTCATCGCCAACCATCTCAAATCCAAGGGTTGCCGCGATGCCAAGGGGGCCGATGGCGATCAGCGCGATGGCCAAGCCTGCTGGAACGCGACCCGGCTGGCCTCGGTGCAACAACTTGATCGCTGGGTCAGCGCGCGCTTTGCCCGCATGCCGGTGCTGATGCTGGGCGATTTCAATGCCTACGCGATGGAAGACCCACCGCGCTGGCTGCGCGAGGCCGGTTGGCGCGATGCGTTCGCCGAAGCCGGCATCAAGCAGCCCTATTCGTATGTCTATGACGGCCAGGCCGGCCGGCTTGATCACGCCTTCTTGAATGCTGCTATGGCGACACGCCTGCAGGGTGCTGCGGAATGGCATATCAACGCCGATGAACCGGATCAACCGCATCCGGCCGATGTCGCACCCGCACCGTGGCGCAGTTCCGACCACGACCCGCTGGTGGTCGATCTGCGCTTGCGCTCACGCTGAACAGCCTCACGCCCGGCAGCGATTAAAATGGTTGTATGAATCAACCCGCATTCCCCAGCCAAGACACCGCCCTCACCCTGACCGGCCCGGCCGGATCGCTGCAAGCGATGGTGGAATTTCCCGATGCCGATACTGCCCGGCAGCCAGTGATCGCCATCGTCTGCCATCCGTTGCCCACCGAGGGCGGCAGCATGAACAACAAAGTGGTGACGATGACCGCGCGCGCCCTGCGCGAGCTGGGCGTCACCACGCTGCGCTTCAATTTCCGTGGCACGGGTGAATCCGAAGGCACGTTTGATGAGGGCGTCGGCGAACTGGCCGATCTGCAGGCCATCGCCGCGTGGCTGCGCGCCGAGCGCCCGGATGCACTGCTATGGCTGGCCGGTTTCAGCTTTGGGGCTTATGTCTCGATCCGCGCCGCCGCCAGCCTGGAGCCCGCGGTATTGATCTCGCTGGCGCCGCCGGCCGGGCGCTGGCACTTTGATTGCACGACGCCGCAGATGCCGTGGCTGGTGGTGCAGGGCGAGGATGACGAAATCGTTGACCCACACGCCGTCTACGACTGGTTGGGCGAGTTGGCACCGCCGCAACTCACGCTGGTGAAGATGCCGGGCTGCTCGCATTTCTTCCACGGCAAGCTGGTCGATCTGCGTGGCGTGGTCAAGAACACCACCAAACACTGGCTGCCGAATCCGCTGGCCGACGCCAACAGCGCCAACGCATGAGCGCATCGCCCAGTCAGGCCTATCAGGCCGGCATTGATCGCGGCGACTGGCAAGGCGACCCGGCCCAGCGCGAGGTGATGATCGAGCTTGATCGCCTGCACGCCGCCCTGTCCACGCCCGCCGAATCACCGGGCTTGTTGGGCAAATTGTTTGGCGTCCGCAGCGCCGAGCCGGCACCGCGCGGCCTGTATTTATGGGGCGGGGTTGGCCGTGGCAAGACCTTCATGGTCGATCTGTTTTTTGATTCGCTCAATTTCCCGGAAAAACGCCGCAGCCATTTCCATCGCTTCATGCGCGAGATCCACACCCGCCTGAAGCAACACGCCGGCGAGCGCGACCCACTGGCCAGTATCGCCAAACAATGGCGACGCGAAATGCGGGTGCTGGTGCTGGACGAGTTCTTCGTCACCGATATCGGCGATGCGATGTTGCTGGGGCGGCTGCTGGAGCGCCTGTTTGCCGAGGGCGTGGTGCTGGTTACCACCAGTAACACCGCGCCGGCCAATCTGTACAAGGATGGCCTGCAGCGCGCGCGCTTTTTGCCGGCGATTGCCTTGATCGAACAACATTGCGTGGTGTTGGAGATCGAATCCAGCACCGATTACCGCCTGCGTGAACTGACCCGCTCGCCGGTGTATCGCCACCCGGCCGGTGACGAAGGCGATGCCTGGCTGTGCCAGCGCTGGCACACCCTGACCAACAGCCCGGCGCAGGCCGGCACGCTGGAAATCGATGGCCGTCCGATCCGCTACCGCGCGCGCCAGAATGGCGTTGTCTGGTTCGATTTCGACCAACTCTGCGAAGGCCCGCGCGCGGCCGGCGATTACATCGCGATCGCCAGCCAATTCCATACCGTCCTCATCGGTGGCATCCCGCGCTTTGATGGCAGCAACGATGACCCGGCGCGGCGCTTCGTCACCGTGATCGATGAGTTCTACGACCGCCACGTCAATTTGGTTTGCACCGCGGCCGAATCGCCCATCGCGCTCTACCACGGCGAGCGCCTAGCCCACGCCTTCGAGCGCACCGCCTCGCGCCTGATCGAGATGCAGAGCGCGGAGTATTTGGCCCGTGAGCATCTGACTTGAATTAGCATCGGTGCATCCCACCCGGAAAAGCGCCATGCGTCGATACCTGCTTGCATCAATGCTCGCCGTGCTGCCACTGGCGCTGGCGGCGCAAACCCCGTTGCCGAGTGGGCCGCATGTGGTGGTCAGCGGCCAAGCGAGGATTAGCACCACGCCCGATGCCGCGCGTACCAGCTTGTCGGTATCGGTGCGCAACGCCGATGCTGCCGTGGTCAAGCAACAGGTGGATGCGGCGGTTAATGCCTATCTCGCGGCATTGAAACGACACGACATCGCACAACAGGATGTCAGTGCCTCGGCGCTATCGATCAATGAAGATTTCGATTACGAAAACGGCAAGCAGATTTCACGCGGGTTTCGTGGCGCGCGCAGCGTCGATGCGCGCATCCGCGATCTGGACAAACTCAACCGGATCATCGATGACGGCTTGGCGGCGGGCATGAATCAGGTCGGTTCGATCCGCTTCGAATCCACCAACGAGGCCGCGCTGAAGCAACAAGCCCGTGAGCAAGCCGCCGCCAACAGCCGTGAACGTGGCGAAGAACTTGCCCGCGCCTTCGGGGCAAAACTTGGCCGCGTTTACAGCATCAACAGCATTGGCTCAGGCATTCTCAACCGCTATGGTGCCGCCCTCGACCAGATCACGGTCAGCGGTACGCGGGCACCGCCCCCTGCACCACCGGCCGCACCGGGCCAATACATCGAACCGGCCATCGACTTCAGCGAACACGTGCAAATCGTGTTTGAAATCATCCCTTGATCGGAGCCCGCACATGAAACGGCTGCTACTCACCAGCACCATCGCCCTGCTGCTATCGGTAGCCGGCCAAGGCCACGCCCAAACCCGCCCCGAAGTCGATGCAGCCGCGAAAAAGCTGCAGGCCGATGTCGTCACTTGGCGGCGCGATTTTCATCAGCATCCCGAGCTATCCAACCGCGAGGCACGCACGGCGGGCAAGGTGGCCGCGCATCTGCGCAAGCTGGGCCTGAAGCCGCAAACCGGCATCGCCCATCACGGGGTGGTGGCGATCATCGAAGGCGGCAAGCCGGGGCCGAAGATCGCGCTGCGTGCCGATATGGATGCACTGCCGGTCACCGAGCAAACCGGGCTGCCGTTTGCCTCGAAAGTGACCACCGAATTCAACGGCCAACAGACCGGGGTGATGCACGCCTGCGGCCATGATGCGCATACCGCGATCCTGATGGGCGTGGCCGAGGCGTTGGTGGCGATGCAGCGGGATTTGCCGGGCCAAGTGATGTTGATCTTCCAGCCGGCCGAAGAAGGCGCACAGCCCGGCGAGGAAGGCGGCGCTTCGTTGATGTTGAAGGAGGGCTTGTTCAACACGTTCAAACCAGAGGCGGTGTTCGGCCTGCATGTGTTCTCGACACTGCCGGCCGGCACCATCGGCTATCGCAAGGGGCCGTTTATGGCCGCCAGCGATTTCTTCGAGGTAAAAGTGGAGGGCCGGCAAACCCACGGCTCGCGGCCTTGGGGCGGCATCGACCCGATCGTCGCCAGTGCCGATGTGATCGGCAGCCTGCAATCCACCATCAGCCGCCGCACCGATATTTCCGCGCTGCCGGCGGTGGTCACCATCGGCGCGATCCACGGCGGCATCCGCAACAACATCATCCCCGATGACGTAAAGATGCTGGGCACCTTGCGCACCTTCGATGATGGCCAGCGCAAACGCATCGTCGCCGACATGAAAAACGTGATCGAATCGGTCGCCCACGCGCACGGTGCCAAGGGCCAGCTGGATATCGGCGATGAAGCCGGCAACCCGGTCACCTACAACAACCCCGAGCTCACCACCCGCATCCTGCCCAGCCTGCAGGCGGTGGCCGGCACCGGCAAGGTGATCGAAACCCCGCTGATCATGGGGGCCGAGGATTTCAGCTATTACGCGAAGGAGGTGCCCGGCGTGTTCTTCTTCGTCGGCGCGACCAAACCCGGCATCGACCCGCTCACCGCGCCATCGAATCACTCGCCGCAATTTGATGTCGATGAATCGGCGCTTGATCTTGGCCTGCGCGCGATGCTGCAACTGACGTTGGATTATCTGGGGAAAGAGTAAGTAACGCCGTCGGCAGCGATAATGGCGCGATGAACCGACCCGACAACGCCCCGGAAACCAGCCAGCTCGGCCGCGAGACCGCATATCCAGATCACTATGACGCCGGCCTGCTGTTCCCGATCCCGCGCGCGGCGGCACGGGCGCAAATCGGCATTGATGACGCAGCCCTGCCCTTTATCGGCGCCGATGGCTGGAATGCCTACGAGTTGAGCTGGCTGGATCCGCGCGGCAAGCCGCAGGTGGCGGTGGCGCGCTTCACGGTGCCCGCCGATTCGGCGAACCTGATCGAATCAAAATCCTTCAAGCTCTATCTCAACTCGTTCAACCGCGAGCAGGTCGAGGATGGTGCGCATCTGCGCCAGCGTATCGAAGCCGATCTATCGGCGGCCGCCGCCGCGCCGGTGACGATGCGCTTCGGGTTGCCGGAGTTCATCGCCGAATCGGAAGGCGAATCGATCGATGATCTGGATATCGCCATCGACCATTACGGCCCGCCCAAGGCCGATTTTTTGCAGGCCGATACCGATACCGTCATCGAAGAAACCCTGCGTTCGGCGCTGTTGAAATCCAATTGCCCGGTGACCGGCCAGCCGGATTGGGCCGATCTGCTGATCCGCTATCGCGGCCCGCGCATCGCGCGCGAGGGCCTGCTGCGCTATTTGGTCAGCTTCCGCGACCACCGCGAGTTTCACGAGCAATGCGTGGAGCGCATCTTCATCGAAGTGATGCAACGCTGCCAGCCGCAGTCGCTTGCGGTCGAGGCGCGCTACACCCGGCGTGGTGGTTTGGACATCAACCCGTGGCGGGCCACGGCGGATTGCCAAGCGCCCGTTGTGGCCCGGGCGCTGCGGCAATAAAAGCCGTCAACCCGCCGACACGATGCGGTTTTAACAAGCCGCGTGCAAGGCTAGCGCCTCCATCACGATGTGGAGCATGGCATGTCCCAGCAAAATTCCGACCCCGACAAGCTCTCCCTGAGCGGCATGGGGGAAAACGACAAGGATCCGCGGTTTGCCGGTGTCATCGGCACCAGTAGTGTGGCGATCGGGGCCGGTGGCGTGGCCAGCGCACAGACGCATACCGTACAAGCCGGTGACTCGCTATCGAAAATCGCCAAGCAGGTTTATGGCGATGCCAACCGCTGGAGCGCCATCTACGAAGCCAACAAGGATCAGATCGACAACCCGGACAAGATTTTCCCCGGACAAGTGTTGCGTATCCCCTGAGTTTCCACCCCTTCCAAGGAGCATATCGAATGAACCGCAAGCAGATTTCCATCGCACTGGCTACCGCACTGGTCGCCACCGTCGGCATCACCGGCTGCAAAAAGAAAGAAGAGCCGGTCGTTGCGCCGGCAGTCGCCACCACGCCGCAAGCAGCGAGCACGCCGGCCCCGGCAACCGCCACGGTCAGCGTGATTTCGGTGGATCTGGGCAGCGCCGTGGGCGGCGACAACCGCCTGACCGCGCCGACCACCACCTTCAAGCCCACCGACCCGATCATCGCCTCGGTCAATACCAGTGGCGCGGCCGCTGGCAACTCGCTGCAGGCCAACTGGACCTACCAGGATGGCACGCAGGTACACAGCGAAAGCCGCGCGATGGAAGGTGCCGACAGCATCTACGCCTTCACCATTTCCAACCCGCAGGGCTGGCCGGTAGGCAAGTACCGGGTTGAGGTGAGTCTGGATGGCGGCACGCCACAGATGCGCGAGTTTGAAGTCAAGTAAGCCGCACGCACGCGGGCAATACGATCAACCCAAGCCCCTATCCCTGCGGATGGGGGCTTTTTGTTGGACATATCGCACGATGACAGTGCCGGCTAGCCTCGGTGTCCGCAGCGAAGCTTGCCCGCATCAAGCAAGCAAGGAGCGTTGCCGAACCGAATCGAAGGCAGAGCGTTGGCTTTACGTCCGTCGGTATACGTCGGTCCCGAGTGGCGCTTGGCACCGACGTACCGAGAGTTTTTCGCCGCGTCACTGAAAGGCAAAAGCCTCACATCCGAAGCGAGCATCCATCCGGATCAAATCAAACAACCGAAGACCTGAAATACATACCGCACCGCCCTCAATACGCATCCGCATTTTGCTCGGGCGCGCGCCAGCGGCGACAATGGGCGGCTGGCGCACACCTGCGCGACCACCCCGCCCTGCGAGAGCCCGACATGACCGATACGCCGAAAATCCTCTACACGCTCACCGACGAAGCCCCGCTGCTCGCCACCCATTCCTTGCTGCCAGTCGTGCAGGCCTTTGCCAAGACCGCTGGCGTGGCGGTGGAAACCCGTGACATCTCGCTGGCCGCGCGCATCCTGGCGCAGTTCCCCGAGCGTTTGGGCGACACGGCGGTGAAAGACGACTTGGCCGAGCTTGGCGAACTGGCAAAAACCCCCGCCGCCAACATCATCAAACTGCCCAATATCAGTGCCTCCGAGCCGCAGCTGAAGGCGGCGATTGCCGAATTGCAGCAACAGGGTTTCGATCTGCCGGATTACCCCGAAGACCCGCAGGACGAAACCACCCGCGAGAACAAAGCCCGCTACGACCGGGTCAAGGGCAGTGCGGTCAATCCGGTGCTGCGCGAGGGCAATTCCGATCGCCGTGCGCCCGCATCAGTCAAGAACTACGCCCGCAAGCATCCGCATCGGATGGGCAAATGGGCTGCCGATTCTGCCTCGCATGTCGCGCATATGGCCGGTGGTGATTTTTATGCCAGCGAAAAATCCGTCACCTTTGATCACAACGGCAAGGTGCAGATCGAATTGCTGGGCAAAAATGGCTCCGACGAGGTACTGAAGGCCAAGACCAAGGTGCTGGAGGGCGAAATCCTTGATTGCGCGGTGATGGATGCCGCCGCACTCGCCGATTTTGTCGATGCCCAGATTGCCGATGCCAAGGCGCGCGGCGTGCTGTTTTCGCTGCATCTGAAAGCCACCATGATGAAGGTCAGCGACCCGATCATGTTCGGCATCGTGGTCAAGCGTTTTTATAAAAAACTCTATGAACAACACGGCGCGCTGCTGGCCCGGATCGGCTTCGAGCCGGATAACGGCATCGGCGGCCTGTACGCCAAAGAGGCCGAATTGAGCGAGGCCGAGCGCGCGGCGATCAACGCCACCATCAGCGAGATTTACCAAGAAAACCCCGGCCTGGCGATGGTCAATTCGGACAAGGGCATCACCAATCTGCATGTGCCGAGCGATGTGATTGTCGATGCCTCGATGCCGGCGATGATCCGCGATTCGGGCCGGATGTGGAACGCCCAAGGTGAGCTGCAAGACACCAAGGCGCTGATCCCCGACCGCTGCTATGCCGGCATCTATCAAGCGGTGATCGACGATTGCAAGGCCAATGGCGCGTTCGACCCGGCCACCATGGGCAGCGTGCCCAATGTCGGCTTGATGGCGCAGAAGGCCGAGGAATACGGCAGCCACGACAAGACCTTCTTGATCCCGCATGACGGCACCGTGCGCGTGGTGGATGACAACGGCAAGGTGTGGATGGAGCAAGACGTGCGGCAGGGCGATATCTTCCGCATGTGCCAAACCAAGGATGCGCCGATTGCCGATTGGGTCAAGCTGGCGGTCAACCGCGCGCGCCTCTCCACCACCCCGGCGGTGTTTTGGCTTGATGCCGAGCGCGCCCACGACCGCGAAGTGATCGCCAAGGTCGAACGTTATCTGCGCGAGCACGACACCCACGGCCTTGATATCACCATCAAATCGCCGGCCGAGGCGATGGGGCATTCGCTGGCGCGCATCCGCGCGGGCTTGGACACCATCAGCGTCACCGGCAATGTGCTGCGCGATTACCTCACCGATCTATTCCCGATCATGGAACTCGGCACCAGCGCCAAGATGCTCTCCATCGTGCCGCTGATGGCCGGTGGCGGCCTGTTTGAGACCGGCGCTGGCGGCTCCGCGCCCAAGCATGTGCAGCAATTCATCGCCGAGGATTATTTGCGCTGGGATTCGCTGGGCGAATTTCTCGCCCTGCAAGCCTCGCTGGAACATCTGGCCGATACCACCGGCAATGGCCGCGCCCGCGCGCTGGCCGATGCGCTGGATGCCGCCAATGGCCAGTTCTTGGACAACGACAAATCGCCGACCCGCAAGCTCGGCGGCATCGACAACCGCGGCAGCCACTACTGGCTGGCCCGTTACTGGGCCGAGGCACTGGCCGCGCAGGATGGCGATGCCGAGCTGAAAGCCGCGTTCGGCCCGGTTGCCAAGGCGCTGGTCGATGGCGAAGCGAAGATCATCGAGGAATTGATCGCCGTGCAGGGCAAGCCGGTTGAAATCGGCGGCTATTACCGCCCGGATGGCGCACTGGCCGACAAGGCGATGCGGCCCAGCGCCACACTCAACGCAGCATTGGCGATGCTCTGAGCAAACGCAGAATCACCCGCATAGAAACATCACCCCGGCGAAAGCCGGGGTCTAGCGACTTTGCTTTCAATCGTTTGCACGTCAATGGATTGCGGCTTGCGCCGGAATGACGAGGGTGTTCGGAGTTTACCCAAACACCCCCCACGCCCATCACACAGCTTGGCTCCAAACGCCTGCAACCACCACAAAAAACCCGGCCAGCTAGCGGGCTTTTTGCTTGATGACCCGCATCAATCCGCTTGGTCGATGGCGGCCACATGGCCGTCGCCGATCACCACCCGGTTGCGTCCGCCGCGCTTGGCCGCGTACATCGCGGCGTCGGCCGCCACCAGCCAATCCGATGCCGTCATCGCGCGCTGCCACTCCACCGCGCCGATCGATGTCGTGACCGCGGCGGGCATCGAACAGGCCAGATGCATGCCTTGTTCGATGCGCTGGCGCACCTGCTCAAGCCGTGTTCGCAGCAATTCACCGTGCAGCCCCGGCAACAGCAGCACGAATTCCTCGCCGCCAAATCGGTAGATGTGATCGCTGCCGCGCAGGCTGGCCAGTACCATCGGCGGCGTAGCCCGCAGTACTTCATCGCCTTTGTCGTGGCCGTGCTGGTCGTTGATCGCCTTGAAATGATCGATGTCGAGCATCGCCAGCGAGCAGACGATCTCGCCGCGTTGCAACGAGCGGATCAGGTCGCCCATTTCAAAATCGAAGGCGCGGCGATTCAACGCGCCGGTCAGCGGGTCGCTCAAGGCCAGCGCATGCAGATGCCGTTGATGCAGAAAATTACGCAGCGCGCCGATGTAAGAAAGCAGCAGGCTGAGCACAAACGACGCCGCCACCGAATAGAACTGCGCATTGCTCAGTGCCGGCTGCAGGGCAATCAAGGCAACCAGCAGCAGGCCGCCCGAGATCAGCAACACCTGCCACGGCCGGTTCAACAGCAGCATATTGGCCATCAACATGCCGGGCAGCCACATGGCATTGATCGTCGGGGCGATCCAGACCGTCAGCGCCATGCCGATCGACGCCACGCCCGCCATCAGCGCACCGACGCGCTCGAAGCTGCCCTGACGAAAGCCGTAGATCAGCGACAGCATGATCGCCACGACCAGCACCGCATCCACCGTGGCAACAACCAAGCGGCCCTGCTGCATCTCCCACACGGCGAAAGGCACAATCAACACGATCCCCAGCACGCCGGTCAACATCAACAATTTGTCGCGCGAATCAAGCGCCGCATATCGGCGGCGCAATCGTTTCCACATCCGGGGATAATCGCTGAAAATGCCCATTGTTCTATGTATACAGCCTCTTGAATTCAACTGATCCGCACAGGCGGTACCACCAGCGCCATGTTTCACGCGCGGACGGCGTTGACCTGCGCTAGTCTTGGCCGAAACCTTTGACGATTGATCCCATGCGCCTCTCTCTTTGCCTGACATCCTCCTGCGTGTTCGCCCTTGCCCTTGGTGCCTGCACCACCAACCCGGCCACGCCTTCAACCAGCGAACGCAGCCAGGCCGCCGCCGAAGTCAGCCAGGCTTGGGCCGAGGCCGACAGCCCGCTGCTTGGCGCAGCCATCGCCGGCGATTGGCGCAGCGCGGACAATCGTGCGCGTGATCGTTATCGGCATCCACAGCAAACGCTTGAGTTTTTCCGCGTCGGCAGCCGCAGCCGGGTGGTCGAGATCAACCCGGGGGCCGGCTGGTACAGCGAGATTCTGGGGCCATATCTGCGCAGCTCCGGCACCTATTTCATCGCCGTACCAAGCGCCACCGCCGGCAGTGCCGGTGAGCGGCGCAATGCCAATCTGAAAACCCACCTCAGCCAACATCCCGAGCAGTTCGCCCGCACCCAATGGCTGGATTACGACGGCAGCCTGCCCTCGTTTGGTGCGCCCGGCTCGGCCGATACCGTGGTGACCTTCCGCAATGTGCACAACTGGGTGGCGGCCGGCAATGCCGATGCCTATTTCAAGGCCTTCCATGAGGTGTTGAAACCCGGTGGTGTGCTCGGCGTTGTCGATCATCGCGCCAAGCCCGGCACCGACTTGGAGACAATGAAGAAATCCGGCTATCTCACCGAAGAATTGGTCATCGAGCTTGCCACCGGGGCCGGCTTCAAACTCGATGGTCAGAGCGAGATCAACGCCAACCCGAAAGACGATGCCAACCATCCCAATGGCGTCTGGACATTGCCGCCGGCCAACCGCAACGATGGCAAAAACGTGGCGAAATACCGCGAAATTGGCGAAAGCGACCGGATGACGTTGCGCTTCATCAAGCAATGAGCCCTCGCGCCCACCGGCATGCGCGATAGCTATGCTGATCGCCCTCAACAAGCCGTTCAACGTCCTCTGCCAGTTCACCGACCGCGGCCAGCCTGCGCGCCGCACCTTGGCCGAGTTCGGCCTGCCGCCCGATGTTTATCCGGCCGGCCGGCTGGATTTCGATTCCGAGGGGTTGCTGCTGCTGACCGATGATGGCGCGCTGGCCCATCGCCTGACCGATCCGCGCCACAAGGCGGCCAAGACCTATTGGGTGCAAGTGGAGGGCGACCCCGATGAGAGCGCACTGGAACCCCTGCGAGGCGGGCTGATGCTCAAGGATGGCCCAAGCCTGCCCGCTGGCGCGCGCCGCATCGATCCACCGGATTTGTGGCCACGGCATCCCCCGGTACGCGCGCGCAAGAGCGTGCCGGATGCTTGGCTTGAGATCGTGCTGGGCGAAGGCCGCAACCGGCAGGTGCGGCGGATGACGGCGGCAATCGGCCTGCCCACCCTGCGGCTGGTGCGCGTGGCGATTGGCCAGTGGGCGCTGGATGGCGTGCAACCGGGGGCATGGCGCGTGGTGGATTGACCCGGCCCGACGGCAGACCTGACTGAAGCGTTCAGCTTCAAAGTGCTACCCAGCGTGAAAACCACGTGATTATAATTATGAACGCGACAAGGGCGCCGTCGCGCAGGAGTCCCCCGTGCCAAATAGCATCGCCGTCGTCGGCCGGATATTACTGCTCGACGACCAGCCCGCCAGCATCCGCCTGGTCACCACCTTGCTCAAGCACCAAGGCCACGAAGTCATCACGGTCGGCTCGGCCGCGGCCGCCTTGGCGGTTTGCCGCGAACGCCGCCCCGACCTGATCCTGATCGATACCCCGAAATCCGAGGGCAACAGCCTGGCCTTGCTGCGCGATCTCAAAAGCGATCCGCAACTGGCCCGGATCCCGGCGGTCTTCCTCACCGCCAGCCACGACCGCGAACTGCTGCTGCAGGCGTTCGATGCCGGCGCGGTGGATTATGTGACCAAGCCGTTTTTCCCCGAGGAACTGATCGCCCGGGTCAAGGCGCATCTGGTGTTCAAGCTGACCCGCGACCGCTTGGAGCGGGTTGCCGAAGAACGCCAGAATCTGGTCAACCTGGTCGCCCATGACCTGAAAAATCCGCTGACCAGCGTGCTGTTTGCCACCGACATGCTGAAGCTGGGCGATATCACGGCCGAGCGCAACGAACGCTATCTGCAGATCATCCACGAGGCGACGATGGATGCGATCAGCTACATCCGCGCCTATCTGGAATCGCAATCCAACCCGCAAGCCCCGAAGCCGGAAGGTCAGGAAAAGCCGGTCGCCTCGATGCACGATGTGGTCAGTTGGCTGGTTGATCGTTATAGCCTGCAACTGCAGAACAACGGGATCGAAATCAAGACCGCGCTGCCCGAGCGCGCCGGCAACGTCTATTTCAACCCGATGGTGCTGCGCCAAGTGGCCGAAAATCTGGTCAGCAATGTCGGCAAGTATGCAAAAAGCGGCGGTGAACTGGAGCTTGGCGTACGCAACGGCGCGCCCGGCTTTCTGCAGCTGGTGGTACAGGATCGCGGCCCGGGGATCCCACTTATCAAGCAGCGCGAGTTGTTCAAACCGTTCACCCGGCTCAGTGACATCGAGCCTGCCGACAACCTGTCCAGCGGCCTTGGCCTGTCATTGGCCCGGCAAATCGTGATGAATGCCGGCGGCCATCTGTACTACGAGGATCGCGAAGGCGGGGGTGCGCGCTTCGTGATCGAGCTGCCACATACCGACGCCAGCAGCACCGTATCGCAAGCGAGCGTCGTCGCGTTGACCTGATCCCACGACAACGCCGCCCGAAGGCGGCTTGGCTGGGTCTGTCATCGGCAACCCGATCAGCTTATTCCACGATCTCGATATCTTCGCTGTGCTCGCGGCTCATCCGGCGCGCTTCGGCCTCCAGCGCGGCCTGCTCGGCGCGTTTTTTGGCTTGCCGATGCGCGGCATACCAGACCAGGCCGGCACCGGCCGCAGCCGCTACCACCAAGGCCGGATTGCGGCGCACAAAACGGGTGGCCACCCGGCTGCCGCTGCGCACCGCGGCCAGCGCCGCGCCAGTCTCCACCCACTTGACCGCCGCATCCGGCAGGCTGCCCTTGAGGTTGCCGCCCAGATGGCTGGCCCGCTGGCCCACACCGGAGGCGAAGCCGACAGCCTTGTGGCCGACCTGCGAGGCGACATCCGCGGCACGGTTGGCGATATCGTCAAACTTGCTCATCTCTGCTCCATTGGCACCGGCTGGCACCTGTCTTGTCGATGGTTCCAGTATGCGGCAGGCGCTGTTGGGCCGGCGTGACAATTTGCCAACAGGAGCTAAACGGCGCGGCAGGTTCCCGCATCCAATGCCGCGCGCAGATCGGCCAGCAGTTCCGCCGTCATCAGCTCTGAGGCGGGATCCGGGGCGCTCGGCAGCAAGGCTTCGGCCGCATCCAGCAAGGCCGGCAGTGCGGCGTGCTGGCCGTGCAGCATCGCCAATTCGGCATCAATCCAGGCACGGTGCAGGGACAGATCGATCAAACCGCCCGCGCACTCTGCCCGCCATGCCGCCAGCAGATCGGGATCGCAGGCGATGCGCGCGGCGTAATTGGCCATCACCAATGCAGCGTACTGATGCATACCATCGGGCAGCTCGGCGTGATGCCCGACGATGCGCGCGGCAAGCCCGGCATCAAATTGCGGGGCTGGTGCATCCAGCCGCCATTGGGCGTACACCAGCTCATGCAGACGCGCGGCC
>JAUNTK010000053.1 GCA_030538735.1 Pseudomonadota bacterium | reverse complement strand
TCGGCCTCGATGCCGCCCACGCCCCAGCCCAGCACGCCGATGCCGTTGATCATGGTGGTGTGGCTGTCGGTGCCGAACACGGTGTCGGGGAAGGCGTAGATGGCGCCATCAAGCTCGCGTTCCATCACCACCCGCGCCAGATACTCCAAATTGACCTGATGCACGATGCCGGTATTCGGTGGCACTACCTTGAAGTTCTCGAATGCCTTCTGCCCCCAGCGCAAAAAGCTGTAACGCTCTTGGTTGCGCTCGAATTCGATCTTGCTGTTGAGATCCAGTGCATCGTCGCGGCCAAATACATCGACCTGCACCGAGTGATCGATCACCAGTTCGGAGGGAATCAGCGGGTTGATTTGCTCAGGTCTACCGCCGAGCGCGACCACCGCATCACGCATCGCGGCGAGATCAACCACGCACGGCACGCCGGTAAAATCCTGCAGCACCACGCGCGCCGGCATGAAGGCGATTTCGGTATCCGGTTCTTTCTTTGCGCCCCACTTCGCCACCGCCTCGATATGCTCGGGGCCAACCGTCTGCCCGCCGTCTTCGTGGCGCAGCAGGTTTTCCAGCAGGATCTTCATCGAATAGGGCAGGCGTGCGATATCAAAACGCTCGCCCAGCTTGGGCAGGCTGAAGTAGTGGACGGTCTTGCCGCCGATTTCGAGCTGGCTGCGGGTGGAGAAACTGTCTTGCATGGCGGGCTCCTGTGGCGGGCTGTTGCAAATGGATAAGGTAGACCGGCAGTGGTTACGCAGATGTGTCGATGCGGGCGCTCAGCCGGTCAGGAAACGGTTGCGGAAGGCCCGTTTGCTGGCACTGCGGTAGATGGTGAACTCGTTGTCCACACTGGCGACATCAAAGCAGTTCAGCCGCTCGCACAGGGCCACCAGCGAGGCATCGGTGAAATCGGCGGGCAGGTCGCGGTGCTTGTCGATGATGGCGTTGATGCGCGGCAGGTCGCGCCCGGTTTCGTTGTCGATACGCAGGGCCAAACAGGCCCAGTGCAGGCAATCCAATTGCGCATCCACGGAAAAATCCAGCACCCAGCAGGCTTCGGCCAGCACTGCCGGGTTGGTGATCAGCGATTGCCGGGTGTCGCGGATGAACTGGGTTGCGGCATCGTGGTAGCGGTCGGAGCCATCGAACAGGGCGATCAACGGCCCGGCATCGAGCACGATCATGGCCGCGGGTGCTTGTTGTGCATCGTCTCGCGCATCCGCGTCTTGCGTTCTTCGCTGCGGCTGCTTGGGCCGGCGTCGGCGCTGCGGTGGCGGCCGAACAGGTGTTCGCCCAATTCGTGCGCGCCCAGTTGTTGCTCGTCCAGATAGCGCGCCACGGCTTCGCGCACCACCAGCGAGGTGCTGATTTTGCGGGTTTGCGCGTAGTGCTTCAGGCGCTGCTGCAGCTCTTCGTCCATACGGATGGAGGTGACCATAACGGGCTCCCATCAATGCGTAGGACAAAAATGTATCACATGGCAGCGCTGCGCCTGCGGCAAGCAAAGTAGTGCGGCTGGAGTATGCGCATCAAAGTATGTATAATTAACGCATACTCGAACTGGACTACTCCGATGGAAGCAACCGTCGCCGAGCGTGGCCAAATCACCTTGCCCAAGGCGGTGCGCGATGCGCTGGGCCTGACCAAGGGCACCACCTTGAAAGTCGAGTTGGATGGTGGCCGGATCATCCTGCGCAAGGATGTGGACGATGCCATCTCCCGCGCCCGCGGCCGCTTCAAGTTGCCGGCCGGCACCAGTACCGATGATGTGATGCGCGAGTTGCGCGGCCGCGCGCCGGGCGACCCGGTTGAATCATGATCGCGATTGATTCCTCGGTACTCATCGATTTGCTGGGCGAAGATGCCGCGATGGCCGATGCCGCCGAGCAAGCGGTGCGCGATGCGCTGGCCATCGGCCCGGTGGTGCTATGCGATGTGGTGGTCAGCGAGATCACCGCAGGGCTGGGCCACGGTGCGGAAATCATGGACGTGGTCGAGGACATGGGCATGCAATATCTGCCAGTCGAGCGCCGCACCGCGATCCGCGCCGGGGAAATGCAGCGCCGCTTCAACGAACGCCGCCGCGCCGGCAAGGCCGGTGCCACCGCGCGCACCGTGCCGGATTTCATCGTGGGTGCCCACGCGCTGTTGCAATGCACGGCGCTGATCACCCGCGATGCCGGCTTCTTTCGCGATTACTTCAAAGGCTTGAAGGTCATCGTGCCCAAGTCTGCCGCCTGATTTTTTCTTCAACATCACCCCACGAGGCCCCGCCATGTTTTTGCAAAGCTACCGCCAACACGTCGCCGAACGCGAAGCGCTTGGTATCCCGCCGCTGCCGCTGGATGCGCAACAAACCGCCAATGTGATCGAACTGATCAAGAACCCGCCGGCTGGTGAAGGTGAGTTTTTGATCGACCTGATCGAAAACCGCGTACCGGCTGGCGTCGATGATGCCGCCAAGGTCAAGGCCAGTTACTTGGCCGCCGTCGCCCACGGCACGGAAAAGACCGACCTGATCTCGGCCAAGCGCGCCACCGAACTGCTGGGCACCATGCTCGGCGGATACAACATCCACCCGCTGGTGGAACTGCTGGATGATGCCGAGCTGGGCGAAACGGCCGCCGAAGCGCTCAAGCACACCCTGCTGGTGTTCGATGCCTTCCACGACGTCAAGGCCAAGGCCGACGCGGGCAATGCCAATGCAAAGGCCGTGCTGCAAAGCTGGGCCGATGCCGAGTGGTTCACCAGCAAGCCCGAAGTGCCGGATTCGCTGACCGTCACCGTGTTCAAGGTCCCCGGCGAAACCAATACCGATGACCTGTCCCCGGCGCCGGATGCCACCACCCGCCCGGATATCCCCATGCACGCGCTGGCGATGCTCAAGAACAAGCGCGAGAACGCCCCGTTCGTGCCGGAGGACGACGGCAAGCGCGGCCCCATCGCCGCCATCGCCGAGCTGAAGGAAAAGGGCCATCTGGTGGCCTACGTCGGTGACGTGGTCGGCACCGGTTCCAGCCGCAAGTCCGCCACCAACTCGGTACTGTGGTGGACGGGCGAGGACATCCCCTACATCCCCAACAAGCGCTTCGGCGGCGTGTGCCTGGGCAGCAAGATCGCGCCCATCTTCTACAACACCATGGAAGACGCCGGCGCACTGCCGCTGGAAATCGACGTCGCCGACATGAACATGGGCGATGTCATCGAGCTGAACATCGACCACGACTCCGGCAAGGTCACCGCGTTCAAGGACGGCCACCAGATTGCCGAATCCGCATTGAAGTCCGATGTGCTGCTGGACGAAGTGCGTGCCGGTGGCCGCATTCCGCTCATCATCGGTCGCGGCCTCACCGCCAAGGCGCGCGAAGCGCTGGGGCTGGAACCCTCGACCCTGTTCCGCCTGCCCGTGGACCCGGCCGATACCGGCAAGGGTTTCACTTTGGCGCAGAAAATGGTCGGCCGCGCCTGCGGTCTGCCGGAAGGGCAGGGCATCCGCCCCGGCACCTATTGCGAGCCGAAGATGACCTCGGTGGGCTCGCAGGACACCACCGGCCCGATGACCCGCGACGAGCTGAAGGATCTCGCCTGCCTCGGCTTCTCCGCCGATCTGGTGATGCAGTCCTTCTGCCACACCGCCGCCTACCCCAAGCCGGTGGACGTCAAGACCCACCATACCCTGCCGGACTTCATCTCCACCCGTGGCGGCATCTCGCTGCGCCCGGGCGACGGCATCATCCACAGCTGGCTCAACCGCATGCTGCTGCCCGACACCGTCGGCACCGGTGGCGACAGCCACACCCGCTTCCCGGTCGGCATTTCCTTCCCGGCCGGTTCCGGCCTGGTCGCCTTCGCCGCCGCCACCGGCGTGATGCCGCTGGACATGCCCGAGTCGGTGCTGGTGCGCTTCACCGGCAAGCTGCAACCGGGCGTGACCCTGCGCGACCTCGTCCACGCCATCCCGCTGTACGCCATCAAGCAGGGCCTGCTGACGGTGGAGAAGCAGGGCAAGAAGAACATCTTCTCCGGCCGCATCCTCGAAATCGAAGGCCTGCCCACCTTGAAGGTGGAACAGGCCTTCGAACTGGCCGACGCCTCCGCGGAGCGCTCCGCCGCCGGTTGCACGGTGAAGCTCGACAAGGAACCGGTCATCGAATACCTGCGCAGCAACGTCACCATGCTGAAGTGGATGATTGCCGAAGGTTATGCCGACCCGCGCAGCCTGCAGCGCCGCATCGAGAAGATGGAAGCCTGGCTGGCCGACCCGCAGCTGCTGGAAGCCGACGCCGATGCCGACTACGCCGCCGTCATCGACATCAACCTCGATGACATCGTCGAACCCATCGTCTGCTGCCCCAACGACCCGGACGATGCCAAGACCCTCAGCGATGTCTCCGGCGCGGCGATCGACGAAGTGTTCATCGGCTCGTGCATGACCAACATCGGCCACTTCCGCGCCGCCGCCAAGCTGCTCGAGGGCAAGCGCGACATCCCGACCCGCCTGTGGGTGGCCCCGCCGACCAAGATGGACGCGGCGGAACTGACCAAGGAAGGCCACTACGGCACGTTTGGTGCGGCCGGTGCGCGCATGGAAATGCCCGGCTGCTCGCTGTGCATGGGCAACCAGGCGCAGGTGCGCGAAGGCGCGACGGTGATGAGCACCAGCACCCGCAACTTCCCGAACCGCTTGGGCAAGAACGCCAACGTGTATCTGGGTTCGGCCGAGCTGGCCGCCATCTGCTCGCGCCTGGGCCGCATCCCCAGCCGCGAGGAGTACCTGGCCGATATCGGCGTGGTCAACGACAACGGCGAGGAGATCTACCGTTACATGAACTTCGACCAGATCGACGAGTACCGCGACCTGGCCGAGACGGTGAAGGCGGCGTAAGTCTTCAGCATCGGTGGAAACCGACAGCCCCGCTTGATGCGGGGCTGTTTCGTTTGCGTGCAAGGAATTAATGCACGTATCAATTCCGTCTTAATTCGGAACGTGACGCTCTTGTTTGCCGAGTGGCTGCCCGGAGGCTATCGTGTTGACAACAGATATACGGAAGGCGCAAAATGTATATCTATCATCCATACGGAGTAGCAAGCCATGCGCGATGCCGCCATCAACCTGCGAGCCCTGCCCGAACAGCGTGAGCTGATCGACCAAGCTGCGCGTCTGCAAGGCAAGAACCGTTCGGATTTCATGCTGGAAGCGGCCTGCGACAAGGCCCGCGACGTGCTGCTGGATCAAGTGTTCTTCGAACTGGATGACAAGCGGCTCCAGCAGTTCCACGCCATGCTGGATGCACCCACCGAGGACAATCCCGGCCTGCGCCGCCTGCTGGCCGTGCAAGCGCCCTGGGCATGAGCCTGTCCGCGCCGCAGGCGCTCGCGGCTTCCCACAAGCTGGATGACTTCGACTGCGGCAAGCCCGTGCTGAATCAGTGGCTGCAACGCCGTGTCTTGGCCAACCACATCGCAGGTGCCAGCCGCACCTTCGTCATCGCCGACGCGCAAGCACGTGTGCAGGGCTATTACGCACTGGCCGCAGGGGCGGTGATGCACGAAGCGGCCACCGGCAGCGTGCGTCGCAACATGCCGGATCCGGTGCCAGTGATGGTGTTGGCGCGCTTGGCTCTGGATAAGCGAATGCACGGGCAGGGCATTGGCCCGGCCTTGTTGCGAGATGCCGTGCTGCGCAGCATCGCGGTCAGCGAACAGGCCGGCGTGCGTGCCTTGCTGGCGCATGCCTTGGATGAGGATGCACGTGACTTTTATCTGCACTTCGGCTTCAACGTATCGCCGTTGCAGCCGATGACGGTGATGCTGGTGCTGCCGCGATCCGGCATTTGATCAGTTCACGCGAGGGCGGGAAAGCGCAGTGCGCGTGCCGCATCAAGCAGTTCGTGATCGATCAGCCATTGCCAGGCGTCCTCGGCATCCTGCTCCACATAGGCGCGTGCGCTGCCGAGGCGGAAGCTGTAACCCCAGGCATCCATGTCGGCGAACAGGCGATCCCGCGAATAGCCGGGGATTGCATCGGCCATCAGCGATTGCAGTACGCAGACGGCGTTTTCCTCTTCGATGGAATCGGTGGCGTCGGTATGCACGGCCGCGCGTTTTTCCGTCGGCAGCACGATCATGTGGCCGGCTTCGTGCAGCATCGAATGCAGTGGCGTGTCATCGCGCACATACACCGCGTGGCCGATGATCCCGGCCTCGCTTTCGCCCCAATAACTGCCGGGGATTTCTTCACCAGCGGCGACTTGATGCAGGGCCAGGCCGTAACGCGCGAGCAGTGCCGCGACATCGGCAAAACGCACATCGCGCATCAGGCCGACGGCCGGCACGGTGGCCGGCAGGGTGGAATCACTCGGCATGCCGGGTAGCCGTTCAGCCGACTTGGGCTTGATCGGGCAGTTCGATGGAAATATCCAGCACGTCGTATTCGCCGTGTTTTTCCTTCGATACCTTAATCGCGTCTTCCGGCACGTGCACGTATTTGCGGATCACATCAAGGATTTCCTGGCGCATCTGCGGCAGATAATCCGGCGCGCCGGTGCGGCTGCGCTGTTCGGCGATGATCACCTGCAGGCGATTTTTTGCGGCGCTGGCGGTGTCTTTCTTGGGCTTCAGGAAGTCGAAAATCCCCACATCAACCCCCGAAAATCTTGCTGAAGAAACCTTTCTTTTCTGCCGTGATAAAGCGCATCGGGCGCTCTTCGCCAAGCAGGCGGGCGACGGCATCCTCGTAGGCGCTGGCAGCATCGGAATTGGCTTCAAGAATCACCGGCTCGCCCTTGTTGGAGGCGTTGAGCACATCAGTGGATTCGGGGATCACGCCGATGGTTTTGAGGCCCAGCACTTCCTCGACATCGGTGACTGACAGCATCTCGCCACGCTCGACGCGCGCGGGGCTGTAGCGGGTCAGCAGCAGAGATTCCTGCACGCTTTCGCCCTGTTCGGCCTTGTGGGTCTTGGAGGCAAGCAGGCCAAGGATGCGGTCGGAATCGCGCACCGAGGAGACTTCCGGGTTGACCACGACAATCGCCTTGTCGGCGAAATACATGGCGAGAAAAGCGCCTTTTTCGATGCCGGCCGGCGAATCGCAAATGATCACGTCGAAGCCATCGGCTTCAAGATCCTTCAGCACTTTTTCCACGCCTTCTTTGGTCAGCGCATCTTTGTCGCGGGTCTGCGAGGCGGCCAGCACATAGAGGTTTTCAAAGCGTTTGTCCTTGATCAGGGCTTGCTTGAGCGATGCTTCGCCGTTGACGACATTAACGAAGTCATACACCACGCGACGCTCGCAGCCCATGATGAGGTCGAGGTTGCGCAGGCCGACGTCGAAATCGATCACCGCGGTTTTCTTGCCGTGCTTAGCAAGGCCGGTGGCGATGCTGGCGCTGGTGGTGGTTTTGCCTACGCCGCCCTTGCCGGACGTGATGACGATGATTTCAGCCAATGGGGTTCTCCTGGAGGGGGTGTGCGGACGCGGGGGCGGCCAGCGCGAGGTTCAATCGATCAACTTTAACTGCAATTCGCCATCACTCAAGCTGACCTGTACCGGCCGGCCGATGAGTTCAGCGGGGATTTCGTCGGCTACTTTGTACTGGCCGGCAATCGCGACCAACTCGGCGCGGAACTCGCGGCAGA
This sequence comes from Pseudomonadota bacterium, assembly GCA_030538735.1. Lineage (GTDB taxonomy): Bacteria > Pseudomonadota > Gammaproteobacteria > Xanthomonadales > Xanthomonadaceae > Solilutibacter. Next base: position 10,914 of record JAUNTK010000053.1, on the reverse strand, counting down.
AGATGCGGGCGGTTTCCATCCCGCGTGCACCGGCCAATGCACGGCCGCGCAGGGCGCCGTAGACATGGATCGAGCCATCCGAAATCACTTCTGCGCCGGCGCCGACGGTGCCGACCACGGTCAGGTCGCGCTGCTCGGCGTAGAGTTGTTGGCCGGAGCGCACCGAGCCTGGCTGCAGCAGGCCGGGCTCGACCGGATCAACGGCTGCTGGCTTGGCCGTGACGGCAACCGGCACTTGCGCGGGTGTGGGAGCCGGCGTGGGCGCGGCGGCGCTGGCATCGCGTTCGTACTGGGCGCGGAATTTGGCCAGCACCGGCAGGCCGAGTGCTTCGGCCAACGCATCGTTTTCGGCGCTGCCGTAGGCCAGTCCGACTGGCAACACGCCGGCCTCGCGCAGGGCGGCGATCAACTCGAAGGCTTCGTTGGCGCTGGGCAATGTCGCCAGCGCGCCGAAATCGAGGATCACCGGGGCGCGGCCGAACATGCCCGGCGCACGCTGCACGCGCTGGCGCATTTCCTCGCCCAGCGTGCTGATGTCCAGTGTGCGGATGCGCAGGTTGGAGATGCCAACTTGCCCGATTTTCAGCTCGCCGGCCTGCTCGTAACTGACGCTCACGAATGGGTGCCCGTGGCCAGTGATTCGCCCTTCAGCGCGCGTGGCTGCAAGAGCCAAGGCACATCGGGCAGGGCATCGCCGTAGGTTTCGCGGATCCAGGCGTGGCTAGCAAGTGGTTTCATCAACATGCAGGCGCGGGTGCCATCGGCCTGAATGTTCTGGCCGACCTCGCGGAAACCGAAACTGCCATGGAACAGCAGTGCGGGATCGGTGCCCTCATGCAGGAACACCTCGCAGGCGATCTCGCCATGACGCGGCTCGGCATAGGTCTGTACATCGGCATACAAGGCGCGGCCGACACCGCCGCCGCGTCGCCGGCTGGCGACTACGATCCGGTCGATGTAGAGAAAATCGCGGTAACGCTCGCCAAACCAGGCGAAATTGCCACTTTCATGCGCGGCATTGGCACCGAAGGCGATCAGGAAACCGGCGAGGTGGCCCTCACGTTCGGCGACGCGGAAATACTCGGCGCTGTCGTAGAGGCGTCTGAGTTTGGCCGCATCGATGGGCAGGATGCCGGTACCGGCGGCGTTGTTGAGCGCAAGGATGGAATCCAGCTCGTGCTCGCGCACGTCGCGGATGGCGATCGACATGGGTGACTCCAAATCATCTGTTGCCGGCCGCTTGAGTGCAGCCATCGCTCATTATCGCACGCCGTTCGCAGGCATGACTTCCGGGCGAGGCGTGGCCGGTGGCAGGGTCGCTACCATGCGGGCATGTTCGCGCGTATTTCCCATATCCGATTGCTGCGTTACGCCGGCCTGTTCACCTGGGTGATGGTGGGCGCGCCGTTGTTGGTCAGCGCCTTGATGAGTGGCCGGCAGGTCAATGAATCGCAGTTGCCCAGCATGGGGATCATCGGCTGGGGCGCGTATCTGGCATTTGGCCTGCTGTTTTTTGCCTTGACCCGGCGCATGAGCCGGCGTCATCCCGCGCGCACGCTTGATCACATCCTGCTGATCAGCCTGTTGGGCTGCGGTATAGCGGTCAGCCATTACAGCGCCACCGGGCTTGGCGGCATCCTGATGGTGGTGGCTGCGGCGGTGTTGCCGTGGTTTTTGTCGGTGGGCTGGGCGGCGGCCTTGCTGGCCTTCAATCAGTTGCTGATCGCGCCGCTGTTTGTCTGGGGCTGGGGCTGGGATTGGCGTGCGGCGACCCTGCAATCGATGGTCTACGCCGGTTTTTGTGCGTTCAGCTTTGCGACTGGCCTGGTGGCAAAACAGCAGGCCGAGGCCCGTGACGAGCAACGTCGGCTCAATGCCGAATTGCGTGCAACACGCGCGTTGTTGGCCGAGAGCGTGCGTGTCAACGAGCGCACCCGCATCGCCCGTGAACTGCATGATCTGCTTGGCCATCACCTGACCGCGCTCAGTCTGAATCTGGAAGTCGCCGGTCATCTGGTCGATGGCAAGGCGGCCGGTCATGTGCGCCAGGCGCATACCCTGGCCAAGTTGTTGCTGACCGATGTGCGCGATGCGGTCAGCCAGATGCGCGAGGATTCCGCCGCCCTGCATATCGCCGCCGCCTTGGCGCCGCTGGCCGAGAACGTGCCGGGCCTGGATGTCAATATCGACGTGCCGGATGCACTGGTGATCGAAGATGCCGAGCGCGCCCACTTGTTGCTGCGCTCGGTGCAGGAAATCATCACCAACGCGGTACGCCATGCCGGTGCCAAGCGGCTGGACATCTGTCTGCGCCAGAGCGATGGCCAATTGCAGTTGACCGCGCGCGACGATGGCCGTGGCAGCGATGCCCTGCAACCCGGCAACGGCCTGCGCGGCATGGCCGAACGCTTGCGCCAATATGGCGGCAACCTCAAGGTACAAACCGGTGTCGATGCCGGCTTCGGCATCGAGTTGAACCTGCCGCTGGCCGATGCGGTCACCCCCCCCTTATTGCGAGGCAACGGAGAATTGAAATGAGCGCACGGATCAAAGTGTTTCTGGTGGATGATCAAACGCTGGTTCGGCAGGGGGTGCGCTCGTTGCTGGCGCTGGCCGACAATATCGAGGTGATCGGCGAAGCTGCCGATGGCCGCGAGGCGGTCGAATGCATCCCGGCCGCCGCGCCGGACGTGGTGCTGATGGACATGCGGATGCCGGTGATGTCCGGGCTGGAAGCACTGCAGATGCTGGCATCGCAGCAGCAGTTGCCGCCGACCATCATCCTCACCACGTTCGATGACGACCAATTGGTGCTGGCCGGGTTGAAGGCCGGCGCGCGCGGCTATTTGCTGAAAGATGTCTCGCTGGAGCAGCTGGTCGGCGCGATCGAATCGGTGGCCGGCGGCGGCTCGCTGGTGCAGCCGGCCGTCACCCAGCGTTTGTTGTCGGGGCTGGAAAACATGCAGAACGTGTTTGTCAGCCTTGAGCGCCCCGACCCGCTGACCGAGCGCGAAACCGAGATCCTGCGGCTGATGGCCAGCGGCTTTTCCAACAAGGAAATCGCCAATTCTCTGGGCGTGGCCGAAGGCACGATCAAGAATCACGTCTCCAGCATCCTGAGCAAACTGGGCGTGCGCGACCGTACCCGCGCCGTGCTGAAGGCATTCGAGCTGAATCTGGTCTAGTACGACCGACGCGGCGCGGCCCGCCGCCGGTTGCCGATGGTGCGAACCATCTTCACTCGACGCTATCGGGTTTGATACGATTGCGAATCCATGACCCGCGACGGCCGGCTGCCGCCCTGGAGAATTCCCGCATGACCCGTTTGTACGAGTTTCTGATTTCATTGGCGATCGTCGCCGTCCTGTTCGTCACTGTGGGTGTTTTCCTGCCGAGTGAGCGCAGTGTTTCCCAGAGCGTGGAAACCAACCGTCCCCAAACCATTGTGTTTGATGTGGTCAACAGCTTCGTGCGCTTCCGTGATTGGAACGCGCTGCCGGCCCGCGATCCGGCCATCGATCTCAAACTGACCGGCCCGGTCGCTGGCAAGGGCGCCCGCGTCGATTACGTGTCGAAGGAAAAGGGCATCGGCAGCGGCCATTGGGAGATCACCGACAGCAAGCCGCGGGCCCAGGTTGATTTTGCCATCGACAACGAGCACTGGGGCAGCAACAAGAAATCCAGCATCGTGCTGGTGCCGACCGGCCGCAACAACCGCAATGTGCAGATCACCCAGACCTATGATGTCGATTACGGCTGGAACCTGATCGGCCGCTATGCCGGCCTGTACGTCAACAGCTTTGTCGGCGAGGACATCAAGATCGGTCTGGCCCGGCTGACCCACATGCTGGCCGGTATCCCGAATCAGGATTACGCGCAGGCCAACAACCGGATCAGCGATCTGGAAGTCGCCAGCCTGCCGGCGCAGAACGTGCTGTTCGTCAATTCCGGCGGCATCAAGCGCAATGACGACGCGATCATCGGCTCGATGAAGTCGAATCAGGAATGGATCAAGCGGGTGATGGACGCCAATGATCTGGAGGCTGTCGGCCCGTTGCGCGTGTCTACCGTCGAGCTGGCCCGCGAAAACTACAACTTCGATCTGGTTCAGGCCGTGCGCAAGAAGGGCAGCAGCGGTGATGCGGCAGAAATCAATGTCGCCCTGCAAGGCCCGGTCAAGTACGAGCTGCAGCCTGCGCAGCGCGTGGCCCGCGCCAAGTTCACTGGCTACTTCCCGGAGCTGGAATCAGTGCGCAACGCGGTGCGCGCTTGGGCGCTGGTGCACGGGCATGAAGTGACCGGCCGTTATTTCGAGGTGTATTCCGCGGGCATCGACCCGGCGTTTACCGAAAACGGCGAGTTCATCGTCAACTGGCCGATCAAGTAATCGTCGCACCGTGTTGTTCGAGAACGCCGCGAATTTCGCGGCGTTCTTGTTTTCGGGCGATGATGTGGCCCACTGATTTGATGCGGGTGAGCTCGATATGCTTTCAATCTTTCGCGGCAATTTGAATGAAGCGCAGATGCGCCAACGCTTCTGGTTTGGCGTGTTTGGCTCGCTCTTGGCAGGCGTATCGGTGGGCTTGTCGGCGTATGCCGCGCATGCCGGCGTATCCGATCAGGCGCGAAATTGGTTAGGGCAGGCGGCCTTGTTCGGCTTCGGCCACGGCGTGGCTTTGGCGGCGCTGGCACCGTTGGCGGTGCGTAAATTGGCGTTTATCGGCTTGGCCTGCATCGCGTTGGGCGTGCTGCTGTTTTCCGGCAGCCTGGTGCTGGGCGCGCTGGCGGGCTTGTCAACCCAAGCGGCACCGTTTGGCGGCAGCCTGATGATGATCGGCTGGCTGCTGCATGCGCTGGGTCAGTGGCGAAAATAGGGCGCGTGGGGTGCTGCGGCTTCGCCGCCGATGACTGATTGATGTGCCGTGTGGTGCGGTTGAGGCGCGTATTTGAGTTGCTATCGCCGCCTGACCGCGACCGGCCGCGAAATAATTCGCCGATAGGCGTTTCATTCGCGTTGCCGGTTGCGACCGGGCTGGTTTTGCTCAAGGCGTGTGGGTTTCCGGTGGCGCGGCGCGACCCGTTGCCTTACCCACGCAACGCCGGGTTATCCCAGCCCGGGCGTGGCGCGAAACGGGCACCATGCGTGGCCTCCAGCGCCTGCAGGCGGGCAAGCAGGGCATCGACGCCGGTTTCGCGCACGTATTGGATCGGGCCACCACGGAACGGGGCGAAGCCGGTGCCAAAGATCACGCCACCATCAAGCAACTCGGCATCTTCGACCACGCCCTCGGCCAAGCAAGCAACGGCCTCGTTGATCATCGGCAGGATCAGGCGGTCGGCCAGATCGTCCGGCACTTTGTAATCGGCCGGTACTTCCGGTTTCTGCGCCCGGCCATCGGCCCAGCTGTAGATGCCTTGACCATCCTTCTTGCCGCGCTTGCCCATTTCCGGTGGTGCAGAAAGTGCCTCGGGGATGGCGAGGCCGAGGAACGGGGCCAGCTCCGCACCGACGCCAGCCGCGACATCCAAACCCACGGTATCGACCAGTTCCACCGGGCCCATCGGCATGCCGAATTTCACCGCCGCCTTGTCGATCACCGGGCCGGGGATGCCTTCGGCATAGGCCGTCATCGCCTCCAGCATGTAGGGGAATAGCACGCGGTTGACCAAGAAACCCGGTGTGCCGGCAACCGGCACCGGCAGCTTGTCCAGCTTCTTGCAGAACGCGGCGAGGCGTTGCTGGGTGTCTGCGGCCATCGCATCGTGGTGGATGATTTCGACCAACGGCATCAGCGCCACCGGGTTGAAATAATGCAGGCCGGCAAATTGCGCCGGGCGGGCGATATGGCCGCGCAGCTCGGTGAGCGGGATTGATGAGGTGTTGGTGGTCAACAGCGCATCGGCCTTCATCCTTGGCTCGACGTTGGCGTATAGATCGCGCTTGGCATCGGCGCGCTCGATGATCGCTTCGATCACCAGATCGGCATCGGCAATGCCATCGCCATTCAAATCGCCCTGCAATCGCGCAGCCACATCCTTGCGCTTGGTTTCATCCTTGACGCGCTTGGCAAACAGCTCGCCGGCACGGGCCAGCGCGCCATCAATGAATTTCTGCTCGCGGTCTTGCAGGGTGACTTCAAAGCCCTTGTAGGCGCTCCATGCAGCGATATCACCGCCCATCACGCCGGCACCGATCACATGCACTTTCTTGATGCCGCTATCGCCGCTGCCGAGGGATTTCATCCGCTCTTGCAGGAAGTAGACGCGGATCAAATTGCGCGCAGTCGGTGAGGAGGCCAGCTTGACCACGCCGCGGCGCTCGGCATCGAGCCGTTTGACCGTGCTGCCGCTGGCCTTGGCCCACGTATTGATAAGCACATACGGCGCCGGGTAATGGTCTTTCGGTGCCTTGCGCGCCACCTGCTTGGTGAGGATGCCGGGCAGGATTTTGCGCGCCGGCCAACTATTGCTGGCCCACGCCATAAAACGCTGCTTGAACGGGCGCTGGTAGCCGCGCAGCGCAAGTAGCGCGGCGGTGTCTTCCAGTGTGGCTGGCTCGGCGGTCTTGTCGATCAGGCCGATGGCCTTGGCTTGCGCGGCGCGCAGATTGCGCCCGGTCAGCATCATGTCGAAGGCGGCCGGCGCACCGACCAAGCGCGGCAGACGCACACTGCCACCCCAGCCGGGGAAGATGCCCAGCTTGATCTCTGGCAGGCCGATGCGGGTGCTGTCATCGGTGCTGGCGACGCGGTAATCGCAGGCCAGCGCGATCTCGGTGCCGCCGCCCATGCAGAAGCCGTGGATCGCGGCCACCGTGGGGCAGGGCAGGCGGGCGAGTTTCTCGAAGGTCATCTGGCCGCGACGGATCGCATCAGCCACCGTGCCTTTCTTGTCGAATTCGGCGAATTGCTTGATGTCGGCACCGGCAATGAAGCCGGATTTTTTCGCCGAGGCGATGATCAACCCCTTCGGCGGTTCCAGCGCGATGCGCTCCAGGATCGTATCCAGCTCGATCAGCACTTCCTGCGCGAACACGTTGACCGATTGGCCTTCGCGGTCGAACAGCAGCACCAGCACGCCGTCATCGCGTTGTTTGAGTTGCCAATTGCGCAGGTTCAGGCCGTCGAGATGGGGTGTCATGTGGGACATCCGATAGGGTATGGAATTCATCTATGATCGGTTGCGCGTTCACGCCGCGTCAAATCGCCGATCATGGCGGGATCGCTGCCGTGTTCAAGCAGCGGAACTTTCATGCAACGCGCCGGTCAGAGGCACTAACCCATCGGCGTGCATCCCATATGCTTCGAGGAGTGGCGGCTTTGACGGCCGACGACAACCAAAAACCCGGCGATAGCGCGGCCAATCCAGTTGATCCGCTCGATCACGAATTGGTGCGCCGCGTACAACTTGGCGAGCGCGCCGCCTTCGATGTGCTGGTACGACGTTACCAGCATCGGGTGATCGCCGTGATCAGCCGCTATATCGGCGACCGCGCCGAGGCTAAGGATGTGGCCCAAGACAGCTTCATCCGTGCCTATCGGGCGATTGGCGGCTTTCGCGGCGATGCCCAGTTCTACACCTGGCTGCATCGCATCGCGATCAATACCGCGAAGAATCATCTGGTGGCGATGAAGCGCCGCCCGCCCACCGATGACATCGATGTGGTTGATGCCGAGCAGTTCGATGCGGCGCTGGCGTTGCGCGAAACCGATACACCCGAGCGCGAATTGATGCGCCAAGAAGTGGAACAAACGGTGATGCGCGCGGTCAATGCATTGCCCGATGAATTGCGTCAGGCCATCACCTTGCGTGAGGTTGAAGGCTTGGCGTATGACGAAATCGCCCAGCAGTTGGGCTGCCCGATCGGCACCGTGCGTTCGCGGATTTTCCGCGCCCGCGAGGCGATCGACAAACAACTGCGCCCCTTGCTTGATACCCGTGCCACATCCCGCGAACGAGGCCGCGCATGAACCCCGTTGATACCCATCGCGAACAACTCTCTGCCCTGATCGATGGCGAACTTGATGCCGAGCAGGCGCGCTTCCTGCTGCGCCGCCTGCAGCACGATGGCGAACTGGCTGGCGACTTGGAACGCTGGCAGCTGGCAGCCGATGCGCTGCGTGGCCAAGCCCCAGCACTCGCCAGCCCGGGTTTTGCCGAGCGCGTTGCCGCCGCGATCGGCGAAGAAGCCGCGCCGCAGATCGATGCGCCTTTGCCCGCCGTCACCGCCGCACCCAGCAGTGCTGCAACGGTAGCGCCGCGCAAGCCCGCCGCAGCGCAGCGCTGGCGTTGGTTTGCCGGTGGCGCGCTGGCCGCCTCGCTGGGCTTCGCGGCGATGTTGAGCCTGCGCCCGGGAGCCGTTGATGGCGATGCACTCCGGCCCACGCAAACCGTGGCCGCGCAGCCGGCGACGACGGCCGCGCCGCTTGATGTGGCTGTACCGTCGCCCGCCCCGATGCCGGTAGCCAACGCGGTTGAACCCGCCGTGCGTGTCGCTGAAACCGCAGCGGCGACGCCACCACGTACCGCGCCAGCCAGCGCCCGCGTCAACACCAACGCCACACGCATCGCCCGCACCGAATCGCGGCCCGCCGCGCCCGCGCGCGCCATTGAGCCGCCCGTGCAAGTGGCCGCCGATACCTCAGCCATCCGCGTCGCCGATGCGTTGCCGGCAAGCATCAGCAGCAGCGAAGACCCCTTCCGCCAACCGCCGGCCAAATCGTCGTGGCCGCGCACGGTGCTTCCCGGTGCCAACAGCGGCACCTTCAACGCCCGCCTCGAACAAAACGGCGGCTATTTCCAGAGCCAATTGCCCGCGCAATCACCCGCGCGCATCGGCGACAACCCGTAACCGATGTGCCGATAACCCGTACCGATCAGCAAAACCGATCAGCCATACCGACGCACACCATGAAAAAACTCCTGCATCCCCTATTACTTATCCCGCTGACCGCTGTTGCCACTGCCGGCGTGCTCATCTTGCCCAGCGCTGGTGCGCAGCAAGCCGCCGCCACCCAGGCTACTACCGCACCACTGGCGCCCGCGCCGGAACTGGTCTCCGGTCTGCCGGATTTCACCCGCTTGGTTGAACAAGTGGGCCCGGGCGTGGTCAGCATCGAAGTGCGCCTGGCGCCGCGACAAGGCAACGCGATGATGGGCAATGACCCGATGGCGGAACTGTTCCGCCGCTTCGGCATGCCGATGCCCGGCCAGCAAGGCCCGCGTGGCGCGGTGCCGCAGCAGCCGCGTGGCGTATCGATGGGCACCGGCTTTCTGATCTCGGCCGATGGTTACGTGATGACCAATCATCATGTCGTCGATAACGCCGATGAAATCATCGTCAAACTGAGCGACCGCCGCGAGTTGAAGGCGAAGCTGGTCGGTAGCGATGCGCAATCCGATGTTGCTCTGCTCAAACTTGATGCCACTAATTTGCCGGCCCTGCGCTTGGGCGATTCGACGCGGGTCAAACCCGGCCAGTGGGTGGTGGCGATTGGCTCGCCGTTTGGCCTTGAGCATTCGGTCAGCGCCGGGATTGTCAGCGCCACCGGCCGCTCCACCGGCGGCCAGCAATACGTGCCGTTCATCCAGACCGATGTCGCGATCAATCGCGGCAATTCCGGCGGCCCGCTGCTCAATACCCGTGGCGAAGTGGTGGGCGTCAACTCGCAAATCCTGAGCGCCTCCGGTGGCTTCCAAGGCATCAGCTTCGCGATCCCGATCGATACCGCGATGAACTCGGCCGATCAGCTGAAGAAGACCGGGCAAGTGCGTCGTGGCCTGCTCGGCGTCAATATGCAGCCGCTCACCACCGAACTCGCACGCAGCATGAACCTGCCCGATAGCCGCGGCGCGTTGGTCAGCGATGTGCAGGCCGATGGCGCGGCGGCCAAGGCCGGTATCCAGCCGGGTGATGTGATCCGCCGCTTCAACAGCACCGCCATCAACGCCACCAGCGACCTGCCGCCGATGGTGGGTGCCTTGCCGCCGGGCAGCAAGGTGACGCTGGGCATCTGGCGCGATGGCCGCGAACGCAACATCGATGCCGTACTTGGCGAGCCCGAAGCCAGCCGCGATAGCCGCTTTGGTCAACGCGGCAGTGGGCAGGATGCCGCCCCGCCAATCGAGCAAGCGCGCGGCCTGCTTGGTCTGCAAATCGCCGAACTCAACGCCGATGACCGCCGTGTGCTTGGCCTGAAGGCAGGCGAGGGCGTCGGTATCGTCGGCGTTGAATCGCGCGCCGCCCGCGAAGCCGGGATCTCCCGAGGCGACGTGATCCTGAGCGTCGGCCGCAGCCCGGTCGGCAATGCTGCCCAGTTGCGTACTGCGCTGACCGGCGTGAAAGCAGGCGATACCGTCACCCTGCGTCTGGCCGGCATCCCCAACCGCAGCGCACCGCGCTTTGTGGCGATCAAGGCGGGCGCTGAGGATTGAGGGTGAGGTGCGTGGGGCTGGGCGAGATCGAGATTCGCCCTGACCCTGCGGCACCTACGGCTTGGCCACGTTAAGTCGAATACAGGCCGGGGGCAGCGTCACACGATTGTGGCGAGTGCAGGGCAGCAGCACGGGTGTGGCCTGATGCCCATCGGCGTGCATTCATTCTGATTCGCCTATGTACGGTATAGTTCCGTACAAGGAGAGCCATCATGAACATTGCCGTTGCCCGTCTCGATCTTCGTCTTGATCCATCCGACAAGGCGCGTATCACCCGCGCTGCCGATTTGCGCGGTGTGGCCGTATCCGCGTTCGTGCGCGATGCCGTTTTGCGCGAGGCGGAGAACGTGATGGCGGCCGAACTCACGGTGACGTTGTCGGCGGCCGAGTCCAAGCGCTTCTTGAAGGCACTGGATGCGCCTTTCCAGCCCAATGCGAAATTGAAGAAGGCCCTCGCCCGCGTCGCCCAGGATTAAGGCA
>JAUNTK010000174.1 GCA_030538735.1 Pseudomonadota bacterium | reverse complement strand
GGGTCGATCTTGGCCATGTCGCCGGTGTGTAGCCAGCCCTCGGCGTCCATCACCTTGGCGGTTTCATCATCGCGCTGCCAGTAGCCCTTCATCACCTGCGGGCCTTTGACGCAGAGCTCGCCGACCGCCTCGCCATCGATCGGCAGGGTGACGCCATCGTCATCCTTGATGCAGACATCGGTGGAGGGAATCGGCAGGCCAATCGAGCCGTTGTATTCGGGTAAATCCAGCGGGTTGATGCAGACCGCTGGCGAGGTTTCAGTCAGGCCGTAGGCCTCGGCCAAGGTGCAGCCGGTGGTTTTTTTCCAGCGTTCGGCCACCGAGCGTTGCACGGCCATGCCGCCACCCAAGGTGAGCTTGAGGTGGGAGAAATCCAGCGCCGAAAAACCTTCGTTGTTCAACAAGCCGTTGAACAGGGTGTTGACGCCGGTGATCGCGGTGAACTTGTGCTTGCCCAGTTCCTTGATGAAGCCCGGCATATCGCGCGGGTTGGTGACCAGCACGTTTTTCGCGCCCAGCTCCATGAAGGTCAGGCCGTTCGCGGTCAACGCGAAGATGTGATACAGCGGCAAGGCGGTGATGATGATCTCTTTGCCATCTTCGGCGTTGTTGCCGATCCAGGTGCGCGCCTGCAGCATGTTGGCGATCAGGTTGCGATGGGTCAGCATCGCGCCCTTGGCCACGCCGGTGGTGCCGCCGGTGTATTGCAGAAAGGCGATATCGCTGTTCTGGATATCGGCCTTGGGCGGGCGACCGTGGCTGTGGCCTTTCGATAAGGCAGCGCGGAAACGCACGGCACCGGGGATCGCGTAGGCCGGCACCATCTTCTTGACGTACTTGACCACGAAATTGACCAACATACCCTTGAGGCCGCCCAGCATGTCGCCCAAGCCAGTGGTGACGACATGCTTGACTGGGGTGTCGTTGATGATTTCCGCCAACGTGTGGCCAAAGTTGTCGATCACTACGATGGCGCTGGTGCCGGAGTCCTTCAGCTGGTGATGCAGCTCGCGGGCGGTGTAGAGCGGGTTGACGTTGACCACTGTCAAGCCGGCGCGCAGGATGCCGAAGGTGGCGATCGGCTGCTGCAGACAGTTGGGCATCATCACCGCGACGCGGTCGCCTTTTTTCAGCTTCAATTCGTTGAGCAGGAACGAGGCGAAATCGAGACTCAGCTTGTCGAATTCGTCATAGCTGATCTCTTTGCCCATGCTGTGAAACGCGGGCTTGTCGCGGAAGCGGTCGATGGCCTTGCCGACCATCGCATTGATCGAACTATACGAGTCAGGATCGATTTCGGCGGGAACGCCCTTCGGATAATTTGCCAGCCACGGGCGTTCTGTCTGCGTCATTCGGTATCCCCTTTGTGCGTGTCGTGTCAGGTTGGGCCGCGCATATGCACGCGCATGACCTGACCCGATTGGAGCATGCGGGGGCAGTGCAGGCAAGAATTTAAGGTGCTGCGATGCAGCACGTCGCGTTGTCTGTATTCGTAATCGCGATGTCGGGATTCGGCGTTATGCGCTTTCGCGCAACTCACGACGCAGGATTTTGCCGACATTGGATTTGGGTAGTTCGTCGCGGAACTCGATCAGGTGCGGGCGTTTGTAGCCGGTGAGTTGCTGGCGGGCAAATAGCTTGACCATATCCGCGGTGAGTGCCGGGTCTTTTTTGACGATGACCACTTTCACGGTTTCGCCAGAACGCTCATCGGCGACGCCAACCGCCGCGACTTCGGCGATTTCCGGCATCGCCGCCAACACATCTTCGATCTCGTTGGGGTAGACGTTGAAGCCCGAAACCAGAATCACATCCTTCTTGCGATCGACGATATACACCATGCCATCGCCATCGATGCGCGCGACATCGCCGGTATGCAGCCAGCCTTCGGCATCGATCACCTTGGCGGTTTCGTCCGGCTGCCGCCAATAGCCCTTCATCACTTGCGGGCCCTTGACGCACAACTCGCCCACCGCGTCATCGGCAAGCGGCAGCCGCGTGCCGTCATCATCCTTTAGGCAGACATCGGTGGAAGAAATCGGCAGGCCAATCGCGCCGTTGTATTCGGCCAGATCCAGCGGGTTGATGCACACTGCCGGCGAGGCTTCGGTCAAGCCGTAGGCTTCGGCCAGCGTGCAGCCGGTGGTGGCCTTCCAGCGCTCGGCCACCGCGCGTTGCACCGCCATGCCGCCACCGAGGCTGACTTTCAGCGTGGAGAAATCCAGCGCAGAGAACCCGGGCGTGGACAGCAAGGCATTGAACAGCGTGTTGACGCCGGTAATCACGGTGAAGCGGTGTTTACCCAATTCCTTGACGAAGCCCGGCATATCGCGTGGGTTGGTAATCAGCACGTTCTTGCCGCCCAGCTCGATGAACACCAGCGCGTTCGCGGTCAGTGCGAAGATGTGATACAGCGGCAAGGCGGTGATGGCGATTTCAGCGCCATT
>JAUNTK010000052.1:5924-18658 GCA_030538735.1 Pseudomonadota bacterium | reverse complement strand
GGGCTGGTGGGCATCGTCGCCATCGTGTATGCCTCGCAGGTCAACACGCTGGTGCAACACGGCAATTATCTGGCCGCTCAACGCGCCTCGGACAACGCCAAAATCTGGTGCTGGGTAACCACCATTTTCGCCATCCTCGGCATCCCGTTGACGATTTTTATGATGCTGCTCGGGGTTGCCGACTCATTGATCACGTTGTAGTGCCGGCAGCCACTGCTTCTGTGCGCCGCCCTGCGGGTTTGTGATTTGGATTAGCGGCAATCTCGCCCGAAGAACGATCACCGATCTACGCAATCAAACCCGCTCGCCCGCCGCCCAGCGTTCGATCAACCAGCGCGATATCGAGATCGGTGGCGATAGCCGCAGCGGTGCGTCTTCGCGGTCGTCCTGCAAGGCCGCCAGCACCTCGTCGCGGCTAAACCAGCGCGCATCCTCCAGCTCATCCTGCGCGGTTTGCGGTGTATCGGCGCTTGCATCGGCGATGAAGCCCAGCATCAACGAGCCGGGGAATGGCCACGGCTGCGAGGCCAGATAGCGCGCGCGTTTGATCCGCACCCGGCTTTCTTCCCAGACCTCGCGGGTCACGGTTTGCTCCAGGCTTTCGCCCGGCTCCACGAACCCAGCCAAGGTGGAATAGCGCCGCGCTGGCCAGCCCGGCTGCCGCCCCAGCAGCAGGCGCTCGCCATCAGTGACGGCGACGATCACCGCCGGGTCGCTGCGCGGGTATTCGGTGCGCCCGCAGGCCGCGCAATCGCCCTGCCAGCCGCCGCGTGAATAACTCAACGTATTACCGCAAGCCGGGCAATAGCGATGCGAGCCACGCCAATGCAGCACCGCACGCGCCTGCGCAAACACGGTGGCATCGAACGCCGGCCACAGCGCGGCGGCGCTGCGCAGATCGAGATGGGCTTGATCATCGGCATACGGCGGGTCGCGCAAGGCAGCAAACCACGCCTCGCCCGCGCCGACGCCCAAAAACACCGCATCGGCCGGTGCGCCGCGTGCGGTTTGCATCTGGCGGCCGGCATCCACCGCCAATTGCCCACGCGCATCCAGCCACAAGCAGTGCGCATCGGCACGCAGGGCATCGAGTGCGGCCGGGTCGGCACGCAGTTGATCGGCGCGGTCGAGCGGCTCGGCGATGAAGGCAAAGGCTGGCGTCATCGCGCCATTGTAGGCGTGCGCCTATGGCGTCGCGCCGGTCACACCGTAAACGACGATCCGCAGCCGCAGGTGGTCTTGGCGTTGGGGTTGCGGATCGAGAACTGCGCGCCGTGCAGGGTTTCGCTGTAATCAACGACGGCGCCCATCAGGTATTGCAGGCTGAGCGGGTCAACCAACAAGGTGACGCCATCGGTGACCACGGCCAGATCATCCTCGCCGTGGTTCTCGTCAAACTCGAAACCGTACTGGAAGCCCGAGCAGCCGCCGCCTTGGATGTAGACGCGCAGATTGAGCGCGGCATTGCCTTCCTCGGCGATCAGCTCGCGCACTTTGGCGGCGGCCGCGGCGGAGAAGGTCAGCGGTGCATCAAGCTGTTGATAGCCGGGTGCGGCGTGGTGGGTCTGGGTTTCCATATGCAAAGGATGAGGGCGATGGCGGCCGGGATCAAGCGCCGGCGATATCCTTCCAGCTGAACGTGGTTTCCACCGGCTTGCCCTGCTGCGGCTGCAAACGCACGATCAGGCGGGTGGGCACAAAGCCTTCGGGCAGGGCAAACTCGCCTTCAACCCGCTGCAGATAGCGCAGGCCATAGTCGATGCCCGGCGCATCATCGCGCTGGCGCAAGCTATCCCAATCAAGCCGGGTCAACTGGCCATCGCGGCTGCCTTCCACCAGCAACGTCACCTTGCCACGGCTGGCGGCGGCTTGGTCGCGGCCTTGGGTCAAGGTGAGTTCGATGCGCCAGATATTCACCGCCTGCGGCTGCAGATATGCCGCATGCACCGAAATCCCGCGCCGCTGTTGTTCTGGGCTGACGAAACGCTCGTAGAAATCCAGATCGGCGCGCAGGGCGGCGATTTGCTCATCGCGCTCGGTCAAGGTGTTTTGCAATTCCAGCATCGCCTGCCGGCTGATGCTGTCGGATTGCTTCAACGTGGCGATCTCTTGCTGCACGCGGGCGCTATCACCCTCGCCCGGTTGGCCCGGCGCGGGCAGGTTGCCGCCACGGCCAAACCACAACGCCACCGCCACGCCGACCGCGATCAAGGCCACGGCCCACGGCAGGGCGGGCTCGCGGCCAGGGGGCGATGTCGGCACGGCGGCGGTCTCGGTCTCGGTCTCGGTTTCGGGCTTGGGTGCGGGCTGTTCGGGCGTACTCATACGCCCTTGTTACCGCTTAAGCCTGCATCAAGCAAGTGCAATGCATATAGTGACGCCAAGGCGGTCAGCCGCGGTGGGGAATCATGATGGAAATGTCCTTGCAGATGTCACAGGCGCATGTCTTCGCGATTGGCGTATTGCTGGCCTGGCTGGCCGGTATCCGCGTGTACCTGACCGTGTTCGGCGTCGGTATCGCCGGGGCGATGGGCTGGGTCGATTTGCCCGAAGCACTGCAGGCGACCCAATCGCCGTGGGTGTTGGGCGTCTCCGGTGTGTTGGCGCTGGCCGAGTTCTTTGCCGACAAAATCCCCGGCGTCGATAGCGGCTGGGATTTGCTGCAAACCCTGATGCGGGTGCCGGCCGGCGCATTTCTGGCCGCCGCAGCGATGTCACCGGATGGCAGCCTTGGCCCCGGCGTGATGGCGGCCGGCGCCGGGGTGGCGTTGACCAGCCATTTCCTCAAATCCTCCAGCCGCGCCATCATCAATACCTCGCCCGAGCCGGTCACCAATTGGACGGCCTCGGTCGGCGAGGATGTGATGACCATCGGTGTGCTGGCGCTGGCCTTCGCCCACCCGTGGATCGCGTTGGCGATTGCGATCAGTTTGACGGTGATTTTCGCCGCGCTGATCTGGTGGCTGGGGCGCAAGGCGATACGCGGCGTGCGCTGGCTGCTGGGCGGCGGCGAACGCAGCGCACCGGCCGATCATCCACCGCGCTGACGATCAATCAACCCTCGCCGCGCTCCCCGCCATCACCGCGCTGGCCACGCGACGCACCCGCCGATGGCCAACGCCTGCGCTGATAGCGCTTCAGCCCAAAGCTGCGCACATCCTGATTGGGCGGCGGGATCGCGCCCTGCCCGGCCACCCCGCGCGCCAGTGGTGCCAGGTGCTGCAGCGCGCGCGAATAGACATTGCGCTTGAACATCACCACGTTCTGTACCGGGTACCAGAAATCCACCCAGCGCCAGTGATCGAACTCCGGGCTCTCGGTGATATCCAGCCGCACATCGGCTTCTTCGCCCTTCATCTGCAGCAAGAACCAGACCTGCTTCTGGCCGATGCAGACCAGCCGGTCACGATGGCGCACCGCACGCGGCGGCAACCGATAACGCAGCCAACCGGGCGTCGCGCCCAGCACATCGACATGCTCGGGCAGCAGGCCGGTTTCCTCACGCAGCTCGCGGTACATGGCCTCCAACGGGGTCTCGTCGGAATTCATGCCGCCCTGCGGGAACTGCCAACCATCCCGGCGGATTCTGCGCGCCCAGAACACCCGGCCATCCGGGTGCATCAAGACGATGCCCACATTGGGGCGATAACCGTCCGGATCGATCACGACGCGGACTCCTGAAATGTTGGGGACAACGCCCCGCTGGGATCGAATGTGCCACGCAAGCGCGCGGGCGGCAAGCCCATCGGCCCGCCGCCCGCGTTTATGCCTGTTTTTCACGCCATCGGCCGATCAAGAATCAGCCGCTTGCAACCATCGCCCGCCTGCGCAAACCGCGCGGATCAGGATTCGATCTTGGTCTGCAGATAGTTCTGCTCGCCCAAACGCTTCATCAGATCAAGCTGGGTTTCCAGCCAATCGATGTGTTCTTCTTCGGAATCGAGGATGCTGACGAACAGCTCGCGGGTCACGTAATCGCCCACCTTCTCGCAGTGCGCGATGCCTTCGCGCAAATCCGGCACGGCATCGTGCTCCAGCGCCAGATCGCACTCGAAGATTTCCTTCGGCGTCTCACCGATGCGCAGCTTGCCCAACTTCTGGAAATTCGGCAGCCCCTCAAGAAACAGGATGCGATCCGAGATGGCATCGGCATGCTTCATCTCGTCGATCGATTCCTTGTATTCGTGCTCGCCCAGTTCCTTCAGGCCCCAGTTCTTGAACATCTTGGCGTGGAGGAAATACTGGTTGATCGCGGTGAGCTCGTTGTACAAGGCCTTGTTCAACAGCTCGATGACTTTCTTGTCGCCCTTCATGATGCGCTCCGCATGTCGATGAAATGATCGGCACACTCTAGCCAATTTCGCCGGCAAAGCGCGAAACCGAAATCACTGTCATTGGCGATAACAGACGCAGCGTGGGCCGCGTTGGGCTGCAAACTCAGGCCGCCGCCAATTCAAGCACCGGCAGGTTGATCGCAAAGCGCGATTTGCGCGCCGCCGCCAGTAGATCCTCGGCCATGTCCAGACAACTGCCGCAGCCGGCACCGGCCCCAGTGCGCATGGTCAACTCCGCTACGCTGGCACAGCCTGCCTCCTCAACCTCGCGGATCTGGTGATCAGTCACACCATTGCAGACGCATACGTACATACCAACACCTCACGGATCGATGGCATTATTGGAATACGAATGCGAACGATTGTCAACAATGAATGCGAGACTGGTTGATGCAGGCTTCAGCAACCGCTGCAGGCAAAAAATCCCGCCACCCCATTGACGGCCCGCCCGCAACCATGAATAATTCCGGGTTCGCCGTACCCGATGGCGAACCCGATGGCTATGTAGCTCAGCCGGTTAGAGCACAGCACTCATAATGCTGGGGTCGGTGGTTCGAGTCCACCCATAGCCACCATCAAGTAACCCATGAAAACCCCGCACAACAGCGGGGTTTTGCGTATCCAGACCGGGGATGCCCAATGGAAATCTTCAAAGTCTTTACCCTCGAAGCCGCGCACCGCCTGCCCAATGTGCCGGAGGGCCACAAGTGCGCGCGCCTGCATGGGCATTCGTTCCGGGTTGAGTTGCATGTCAGCGGGCCGCTTGACCCGCATCTGGGCTGGGTGATGGATTTTGCCGATCTCAAGGCCGCGTTCAAGCCGCTCTACGCGCAGCTTGATCATCACTATCTCAACGATATCGAAGGCCTGGAGAACCCGACCAGCGAGCGTCTGGCCCAGTGGATCTGGGAACGGCTGAAGCCTGAGGTGCTGCTGCTTTCGGCGGTGGTCGTTCACGAGACCTGCACTGCCGGCAGCCGCTACACCGGCGATTGATGTCATCGGCCTGCCACGGTTGGCAGGTACACATAGGTCAGCGTCGTCCAGCACAGCCCGCATCGCGGCCAAGCTGAACATACGAAAACCCACCAAAACGAATTGTTGCATCGCACAACAATACGGGTTATGCTGCGACGCACAAATCGGGTTCCCCCGGTTTCACCGCCCAACCGAGGAGAAAATCATGTACCAGCCGCAGTTCAACGAACAGTTCACCGCCGCCACCCGTCAGTTTGCCGACACGGCCGCCCGCATCAACCGTCTGGCGCTGGAAAACGCCGAAAAGGTGTTTGGCCTGCAGATGGCCGCGCTGGAAGAAAGCGCCAACGCCACCTTCGCCTACTGGGGCCAGCTGACCGAAGCCCGTGATTTCAACGGCCTGCGTGATGTCGTGCCGGCCGGCGTGCAGATCGCCCGCGAGAACACCGAGCGTGCCATCGCCACCGGCCAGGAAATCTACGAAAACACCGTGAAGACCAACGAGGCGATCACCCAGATTGCCAAGGGTGAAGTCGAGCAGGCCGTCGCCAAGGCGCAGGCCGAAGGCGAGAAGGCCGTCAAGGCCGCCGCCAAGAAGACCGCCCGCGTCGCCTGATCGCCCGCTGGTTGATTGATATGAAACCCGGCAGCTTCGGCTGTCGGGTTTTTTGTTGGATGCGTGGCAGGCGCCGTTGTCAGCGATGCCCACCCGCAGTCCAGCCCCGCGCCATCACCCGCAACGGTGCGGTGCCCAACACCCGGGTCAGGATGGCGATGTTGTCATCCATGCTGTCCATCGCCGGGTCAACCGGGTTGGCAACCCAGCCGGCAAATTTGCAGCCATCGGCAATGATCGCGCGCTGGGTGACCCGTGCCTGATGCACACAGCCCAAGCGCAAGCCCACCACCATCATCACCGGGATATCGAGCGCACGCACCACATCAACCTGCTCCAGCGTTGCGCTCAACGGGGCCGCCCAGCCGCCCACGCCTTCAATCAGCACGCCTTCGATATCGCTGTGCGCATGCAGTTGCTGCCACGCCTTGATGATGCGCGGCAGTTCGATCTCGATACCGGCCGCACGTGCGGCGATTTCCGGCGCTACCGGCAGCGGCAAGGCATAGGGGTTGCGATCGGCGTAGGCGATATCGCGGATACCATCGGCGGCCATATGCGCCAGCGCGTCCTCGCTCTGCCAGCCATTGGCGGTTTCGATGCAGCCACTGGCAACCGGCTTCATGCCGATGATGCGGCAGCCTGCTTCACGCTTCTCGCGCAACAACGCGGCGGTGACAAAGGTCTTGCCGATTTCGGTATCGGTACCGGTGATATAGGCATCCTCAAGATTCATTCAACACTCCAGGTTGCGCCGGCAACGGCCATCGCGCGCAGGTGATCGATGGGTAACCAATGCCGGCAAACCGGCTGCGGATCAGCGCGCCGGCCCGCGCTCGGCGCTGTCACTCTAGCAAGTCAACGCCGCGCTAAACTGTCGGCATGTTCGAGACCCAAACCCTCAGCGGCGACAAGCCCGCCCAGTACGCGCAGCTCTTGGCGCAAACCGAAGCCCTGCTGCATGGCGAACGCGACCGCATTGCCAATGCGGCCAATCTATCCGCGTTGCTGTTCAATGCCCTGCCCGATCTGAACTGGGCTGGCTTCTATTTTTACGATGGCACCGAATTGCTGGTCGGCCCGTTTCAAGGCTTGCCAGCCTGCGTGCGCATCCCGCTCGACAAGGGCGTATGCGGGGCCGCCGCGCGCAGCCGCGAAACCCAACTGGTGCGCGATGTGCATGATTTCCCCGGCCATATCGCCTGCGATGCCGCCTCGCGCTCGGAGATCGTCATCCCGCTGGTCAAGCATGAACAATTGATCGGCGTGCTGGATATCGACAGCCCGCTCGTGGCGCGTTTTGATGGCGACGACAGGGATGGATTGCACGCCATCGCCCGCTGTTTTCTCGATTCCATCGACTGAGCCGCCTCTATGTCCGACAACGCCCAAGCCGCGATCCTGATCGACCACCCGGCCTTCGGCCATCACCTCGCCTTCGATATCCGCCATGCCGATGGCATTGCCGACCCTGCCGCTCTCGTGCGCAAAACACTGGGCCAACTGGCTGCGATTGCCGATGGTGAAAAAATCGCCGTCGGTATCGGGCTTTCGTTGGTTGAGCTGCTGGGCCACGAGATCGAGGGGCTGAAAAGCCATCCGCAAATCACTGCACACGGGGTGGATACGCCCTCCACCCCGCGCGCGCTGTGGTGCTGGCTGCGTGCCGATGATCAGGGTGAGTTGCTGTTTCTTGCGCGCAAAATCCGCAGCCTGCTTGCGCCCGCGTTTGAGTGCAGCGAGTCGCAGAACCTGTTCCTGTACACAGCGCAGGAACGTGATCTTTCGGGCTTTGTCGATGGCACCGAAAACCCCAAGGATGCGGTTGCCATCGAGGCGGCAATCGCCAGCCAGATGGGGCCGGGGCTGGATGGCGGCAGCTATCTAGTGGTGCAAAAATGGCAGCATGATTTTGCCGCGCTCGATGCCATCGCCGCCGAAGGCACCACCGCCATCAATGCCGTGATGGGCCGCGACCGCACCAGTGACGAAGAACTGAAAGACAAGCCCGCCGCCTCGCATGTCGCGCGCACCGACCAAGAGAGCTTTGGCCGCCCGGCAAAAATCATCCGCCGCAATATGCCGTGGGCCAATGATGATCTCGAAGGCGGCACGTTGTTCATGGGCTTTGGCCGCAGCTTTGATGCCTTCGAGCTGCAGTGGCACCGCATGTTGGGGCTGGAGGACGGCATCACCGATGCCTTGTTCCGCTTTACCCGGCCGCTGACCGGCGCATATTACTGGTGCCCGCCGATGGCCGACGGCAAACTGGATTTACGCGCGTTGGGCATGTAAGGAGCCCGCATCGGGCAATGGCGGTACGCCACGATTGGATGGCGTACCGATTCCGCATATGAACGCAACGCCCGCGCGCACGTAGATCAGCACCACGGGATGGCTATTTGCCCAACCAACCCCGCGGCGTTTGTCTCGATTTTCATGACACTCTGTCGCATTCCGCCACGTTTATCCGCGCACGATGCGCCAATAATGTAGTCCCTGCCCCGGTATTCCGGGAATTGAATCAGGAGACCCGCATGAACGTCCTAACCGCCCCAGCCGGCCGCCGCGGATCGGCAACCGCGCTGGCCCCATCGCTGTTCATCTCGCACGGCTCGCCAATGTTCGCCGTGCTGCCGGGCGCGCTTGGCCCGCGCCTGCGCAGCTTGGGCGCAAGCCTCGAAGGCATCCGCGCCGTGCTGGTGGTTTCGCCGCATTGGCAAACCCGTGACATGCGGGTGATGACCACGCCCAAGCCGGCCACCATCCACGATTTCGGCGGCTTCCCCGAGGCGCTGTACCAGTTGCAGTACACGCCGGATGGCGCCCCGGCATTGGCCGACGAAGCGGCGCGGCTTCTGACCGAGGCCGGCTTCGATATCACGCTTGATGCAGCACGCGGGCTGGATCACGGCGCGTGGGTGCCGCTGCTGCATCTGTTGCCGGATGCCAACGTGCCGGTGTTTCAGGTATCGATGCCGTTTGATCTGGGTACCGTCGGGGCGTTGCGGCTGGGCCAGGCGCTGGCACCGCTGCGTGCACAGGGCGTGCTGGTGATTGGCTCGGGCAGCCTCACCCACAATCTGTACGAAGTGCGGCGCGATGTGCGCGACCCGGAATACGCGGTTGAATTCGCCCATTGGGCGCACGCTGCGGTGCGGGCAAACGATATCGAGGCGCTGGTGGATTACCGCCGCCGCGCACCCCATGCCGCACGCGCACACCCCACCGAGGAGCACTACCTGCCGCTGGTGGTGGCATTGGGTGCCGCGCAGGCCGGCGACTTGCCGCAACTGATCTATGGCGGCATCACGGATGGCATCCTGTCGATGGATTCCTTCGCCTGGGGCTTGCCCGATAGCGCCGAGACCCACCGTTTGGGGGCCGCATGAGCGGTGCTGATGCACTGGCCGGCCTGCCCCAGCTCGTGTTGGATGGCGAGCAGGCCCGCATTGCTGGCATCGGTGCGGGCCCGCACGAGCAGGTGATCGCGCCCGGCATCGCACGCTTGGCACGGGATTACTTCCCGCCCCGCATGCCGCTGGCCTTGGCGATGGAAAACGCCATCGCCGATATCGAGGATGCACTGGCGCAGGTGCCGCGCGAACTGCACGGCATCGTGCTGGCCAGCCATGAACCATCGCTGCACCTGCTGGCCGATGCGGCCGGGCTGGGCAGGCACGACACATCGCTTGGCCGCGAGGCGGTTGAGCATGTGTTTGCCCGGCAATCCTCGGTGGCACTGGGCCGCCCGGCGGCATCGGAAGGCTTGCCGGAAGCCCCGGCGTTCGTCCCCACACTTTTGCTGGTGCGCGAGCTTATGCATCACCTTGATATCGCATCGATCAGCATCGGCCCGCCCACCAACACCGTACCAACGCTGTAACCGCACCACCGAGCACCCGGTGCGCTTTGGCACCGCCAGCGGCGAATGGACGGCGGTGGCCGGTTACATCGAAGGCACCTTCACCAAGCCGATGACCTTGGCCGATGGCAGCGTTATCCAACCCACCGGCAAGAAGTACCGCCTGCCGATGGTCACCATTGGCCACTGGAACGCCGACGGCCAGATGGTGGAAGAGTTCCTTTATTGGGATAACGCCGCCTTCATGAAGCAGATCGGCGTTGGTAACTGAGAAGGAGATCAGCCCGAAGAACAAGCAACGTATCGCGTGCATGGTTCGCCCCGGCGTCCACTCCACGGCGCGAAGTGCGCCATGTACGCGCTGATATCAAGATCAAGCCACCGTATCGCTGGCGCGATGTTGCGCAGCAAATCGGGCCGCATAGTGCAGCATCGTTGGCGCTACATGGCGGCGATGAACCCGCTCAATCGCACGCATGTAGAACCTGCCGAAGGCGTTGAGGGTCTTGACGCGGGTACCCAGAGTGACGGCAGCCGATCCATCGGCCGCAATCGTGGCCGCCACGCAGGTGCGGAATCGCAGATGCCGGTCATCCGCACCCAAAATGACTTGCGCGCCGCATCCATCGGTATCGACCTGCTGGGCCAGAACCGGGTATTTGCCCGCGAACACATTTTCGCTGCGTGCAGACAGCAGCGACGACACCGGGCAGCCGAGCGGCGAAGTGCGCAGCTGCAGCGGTTTCACCAACCAATTGCGCACTGCCATCAGCCGTGACACGCCATGCGGGCGGTTCTGTAAAAAACCTTCGAGAACGGCGGCCAGGAGATGGACGGGATCCGCACTACCGACAACCGATGCCGGCAGCGTCAATCGAAAGCTGTCCTGGAAGTCGAAACCGTCATCGAGCTGGCTCCTGAGTAGCGACGCATCGGGCGGCGCATCCAGTTCGCTCACGCCAAGGCCACTCGACGAGGCGCGCAAGAACCCAGCCGATGGCCGCAGGCTGCCAATCCGCTGCCGCCACGGGCCAACCCAGCGACGCAGCACAGTGAATACCCGCCCCGCCAACGATGCAGGCGCAGCGCCGAGCGAAAGCTCGGTCATCGGAATCCGCGCTGGATCGGCCTGCTCCAGCAATTGGCCGATGGATTCGGGCAGCACCTCGGTCAATGTCGGGATATCAGCCGAATTGGCTTCCACCAAAGCGCGCACATCTGCGGGCAAATCCCCGCCCAACTCGTTGGTATGGCAGGAGAGGGCGAACAGCGCCGGGCTTGTTGAGCGTGGATGCAGAGGCAAAAACTGGTGCCATGTGCCACCGCCAAAGCGCACCGTGAACAGGCAATCCGGCGGGATCGCGACATCGCGCAGGGCATCGATGAAGGCATCGGGGTTCGCGCTGATCTGCGCGCTTGATGCGGTGGAAAAACGCAGCCTGGCACCCGCGCTGCCCGAAATCGCGGTAAATACCCGGTGCCCGGCATGGCGATGAAATGGATGGCCGCCGCTGCCGAGTGAAAAGGTGTACAGCGAGGTGGCATCGCCCTTGGCCAGATCGACATCGCCAATGCGGGCGGAAGGCTCATCCAGCGCATCGACAAACGTATCGTGCGCACGTTGCCGCGCCATCGCGCCGTGGATCAGCGCATCGCCAGCACCGATGCCCAACTGGGCAATCAGGGTGACTTCCACCGGCAAGCCCATCGAGGATGAGGGCAGGCGCACGCTGGGGAACGTCGATACGGTTTGTGTCACGGCCAGCACCGCATCACCCGCCCTTCCTGCTCTGCGCCCGCGCCTTGCTTTCGCGCTTCAACGCACCGCCGACCGGGCACACCTCGGTCGCCCAGGACAGCAGGGTATTGGCCAAACGCTCGGGTACTTGCCGGAAATACACGTATTGCCCGCGTTTTTCGCGTTCGATCAGGCCGGCATCCTCAAGAATGCGCAGATGGTTGGACAACGCCGGCTTGCTGAACTCGAAGCGCGCCCCGATCTCGCCTGCGGTCAATTCACCGGCATGCAGATACGCCAGTATCTGACGGCGTGCGGTGGAGGCCAGCGCTTCAAAAATGCGGTCCATGGTGGAATATAGTTAAGAAACTAATTAACTATATTCCACGCAACAACAGGCATTGTCAACCGGATCTCGATGCCATCGCTATCGGCCTCTCCGGGCGGTAGATGCCTGGTCCAGGCAGCGCCAGCATTCAGCATGCCCCGTATCCACGATCGGCTGAAAGCAAACGGCAGCCGCTCAAATCGCAGCCTGGTTGACGCGCTTGCTCAAAGCTTCGGCGTTTTCCTTGCGCTCACTGTAGCGATCCAGCAGATACGGCGCGACATCGCGCGTTAACAGGGTGAACTTCATCAGTTCTTCCATCACATCCACGATACGGTCGTAGTAGGCCGAGGGTTTCATGCGCCCCGCCTGATCGAACTCCTGATGGGCCTTGGCGACCGAGGACTGGTTCGGAATTGTCAGCATACGCATCCAGCGGCCCAGCACGCGCATCTGGTTGACCGCGTTGAACGATTGCGAGCCACCCGCTACCTGCATCACCGCCAGCGTCTTGCCCTGCGTCGGGCGCTGCGCCCCGGACGACAACGGAATCCAGTCGATCTGCGTTTTCATCAGGCCCGTCATTGCCCCGTGGCGCTCGGGCGAGCTCCACACCATGCCTTCGGCCCAGTGCGCCAGTACGCGCAGTTCTTTGACCTTGGGATGATCCTCGCTGGCATCGTCCACCAACGGCAGGCCCGACGGGTTGAACATCCGCGTCTCGCCGCCGAGCGCGCGCAGTACGCGGGCGGATTCTTCGGCGGCAAAGCGGCTGAATGAGCGTTCGCGCAGTGAGCCGTAAAGCAGCAGAAAGCGCGGCGCGTGCGTCGATCGCTGCGGCGTGAACAACGTTTGCATGTCGGGTTGCTGGAACC
>JAUNTK010000052.1:0-5914 GCA_030538735.1 Pseudomonadota bacterium | reverse complement strand
GATTCGGCAAATCAAGAGGCGATTCGAAGCGCGATTCAGACACGATCCCGCTCCCCGTCCACTACGGTCGGCTGGTTTTCCTCGCATACGACGTCGCCCTTGCAGCAATGTGCGGTCAAATAGCCGATCAGGCTGTCCATCCGGCCGTACTCGGCGCGATAAATCAGATTGCGGCCCTGCGATTGAGTGCTGACGAGACCGGCGTGAGCCAACGCTTTCAGATGGAAGGACAGGGCATTGCGGGCCACATCGAATCGGTCGGCCAGAACACCCGGCGTCAGCCCTTTGTGGCCAGCAACAACCAAGGCGCGAAAGACGCGCAGGCGCTGGGTATGGGCCAGTGCGCTGAGGGCAGAAACGGTTTGATTTTCATTCATAATTCAATGATACATCATAAATTGAATTACTGGCGATGCAGACGTCGCTTGTGGTGTTGCCTGCCGCCTGCGCCCAATGGCCTAAATGCTGCAATCGCCGCGCGCCGCTGCGAGGCCGCCGGTGGGATGTGGCTGCACGGTGACATGATCGATGCCGAAACGCTCGCGCAGCAGTTCCGCGACGGTTTCCGGCAGCCCGAGCGGATCCACACCATCTGCGGCACTGACGTGCACGGTGGCTACCGTGCTCTGGTCGGTCAACGTCCAGGCATGCGCATGGGCGGCTTGCTCGATATCGGGGTGCTGCCTCAGCAGGGTTTCGATGGCCTCGGCATCGATGCCCGGTGGCGTCGCCTGCATCAGCACGCGCAGCGAATCCTTGACCAGCCGCCACGCCGCACGCACCACCAACAGCGAGACCAGCACCGAGAGGATCGGATCAAGCACGTGCCAGCCGGTCAACAAGATGCCGATGGCGGCGGCAATCGCGCCGACCGACCCCAGCAGATCGCCGATGACATGCAGCAGCGCACCGCGCAGGTTGCCGTCCTGACGATTGCCGGCAAGCAGGATCCAGGCCCCGGCCACATTGACCAGCAGGCCGATGCTGGCAACGATCAACATCGGCCATGCCATCACCGGCGAGGGGTTGTTGAAGCGTTGCACGGCCTCCCACGTAATCCACACCACCAGCAACAACAACGTGGCGCCGTTGGCCAGCGCCGCCAGCACCCGCACCCGATGCCAGCCATAGGTGCGATGGCGATCGGCGGGGCGGCGCGCGAGGCGATAGGCCACCAGCGCCAGCAGCAACGCGGCGGCATCGGACAGCATGTGCGCCGAGTCGGCAATCAATGCCAGCGAACCAGACAACCAGCCGCCAACCGCCTGCACGATGGCATAGCCCAGTGTCAGCACAAACACCAGCCGGATGCGGCGCGCGTTGTCGCCGCTCACTGTCGGCGTGTGGCTGTGATCGTGATCGTGATCGTGTTAGTGGGAATGGTCTTTGGAGTGCGCCTGGGGATGCGCGTGGTCGTGACGGCTCATGCAAGGATGCTCGTGGAAACACGCATAGCTTGAACCTTGTCACGGCGGAAAGGTCAAGCGTCCGCAACCCCAGACGCAGCGCGCGATGTCGTGCCGGCCGCGGCGACCGATATCCATGCGGTAGCCGGGCGCGGCGTCAACGGCCGGCTTTCCGACAGTGACGTGCTGCTGGGCCCGGCGGCGATCCGGCTCAGCACACCGGGCGTGCCTTACTCCACCGTCACCGATTTGGCCAAGTTGCGCGGTTTATCGACATCGGTGCCGCGCACCAACGCGACGTGGTAAGCCAAGAGTTGCACCGGGATCGATTGCACGATCGGTGACAATTCACCGACGTGGCGCGGGGTGCGGATCACGTGGACGCCGCTGGATTCGCCAAACTGGCTGTCGTCATCGGTAAACACGAACATCTCGCCGCCGCGTGCGCGCACTTCTTCGATATTCGATTTCACTTTTTCCAGCAGTTTGTCGCTGGTGGCGATCACCACCACCGGCATCTCTTTATCAACCAAGGCCAGCGGGCCGTGTTTGAGTTCACCCGCCGGGTAGGCTTCGGCGTGGATGTAGCTGATCTCTTTGAGCTTCAACGCGCCTTCGAGCGCAATCGGGTAATGCACGCCACGGCCAAGGAACAACGCGCTGTGCTTGGGTGCGAATTTCTCGCTCCATGCCTTGATCTGTGGCTCTAGATTGAGCGCATGCTGCACGCTGCCGGGCAGGTGGCGCAGGCCTTCAAGCATCTCGGCTTCGCGTGCGGCATCAATGCGGCCACGCAGTTTGGCAAGCGTGCCGGCCAGGATGAACAACGCGGCCAACTGGGTGGTGAAGGCCTTGGTTGAGGCGACGCCGATCTCGGCACCGGCGCGCGTGTAGAACACCCATTTGCTGGCACGCGGGATCGCGCTCTCGGGCACGTTGCAGATCGATAGCGTCTTGTCCATGCCCTGCGCTTTGGCGTATTTCAGCGCCTCCATGGTGTCGAGCGTTTCACCGGATTGCGAAATGGTCACCACCAATTGCTTCGGGTTGGCGACCACATCGCGATAGCGGTATTCGCTGGCGATATCCACCGCGCAGGGGATGCCGGCCAGTGATTCAATCCAATAGCGCGCCACCGATCCGGCATAGAAGCTGGTGCCGCAGGCGAGGATCTGCACCGATTCGATATCGGCCAACACGGCACCTGCATCCGCACCAAACAATTGGCTATCGAAACGCCCCAAGTCGGTGATGCCTTCGAGGGTATCGGCCAGCGCCACCGGCTGCTCGTGGATTTCCTTCTGCATGAAGTGGCTGTACGGCCCCAACTCCAGCGATGCCAGCGAGACATCCGAGGTATGCACATCACGCTGGGTAGCGGCGTTGCTGGCATCGAACACCTTGACGCCATCGCGGCGCACTTCGGCGGTATCGCCTTCTTCGAGAAAGATCACCTGACGGGTGGATTGGATGATCGCCGAGACATCCGAGGCGATGAAATTTTCGCCCTCGCCCAAGCCGATCAACAACGGGCAGCCCATGCGTGCGGCGATCAGAATGTCAGGGTCACGCTGGTCGATCACCGCAATCGCGAATGCACCTTCCAGCTCTTTGACCGCATGCTGCACCGCCGCCAGCAGGCTGCCACCCTTGGCATGATGGTGATGGATCAAGTGGGCGATCACTTCAGTATCGGTCTGCGATTCAAACGGGTAGCCAAGCGCCTTCAACCGTTCGCGCTGCGCCTCGTGGTTTTCGATGATGCCGTTATGCACCAGCGCGATGCCTTCGCTGACATGCGGATGCGCGTTGGATTCGGTCACGCCGCCATGCGTGGCCCAGCGGGTGTGGCCAATGCCAAGACGGGCGTTGAAGCCCTCGGCCACGGCGGCGGTTTCCATCTCGGATACGCGCCCGGTGCGGCGCACGCGGCGGATGTGTGCATCATCCACCACGGCGATGCCGGATGAGTCATAGCCACGGTATTCCAGCCGCTTCAGGCCTTCCACCAACACCGGCACCACATCACGGCCGGCAATGGCCCCGACAATTCCACACATGGCAATGCTCCAAGAATCAGAGCGCGCATTTTAGCGTGATCGCGGCTGTCCGACGGACGTCCGCACCCGTGGCCGGACACTAAATTAAGCCGCAATTCCCTTTCACATCAATCACTTGCGGGTGGCACGCGATTTGCGTTGGAAAGCAGTATTCCATCCATCTCCATTACGCATGAGCATTCGCGATACCTCCGCCCAAGATACCCGCCTAGGCGCTGCCCAAGCACAGGCCACGCGCCGCAAACGCGGCCTGTTGATCGGCGCGGGTGCCATCGTGTTGGTCGCGGCGATTGGCTGGGTGGGCATGGGCTGGCTTTCGGGTGGCCGCTCGGTGGACGCATCGCGCGTGCGCATCGCCGAAGTGAAACGCGGTGACTTGGTGCGCGATATCGCCGCCGAGGGCCGGGTGATCGCCTCCAACAGCCCCAATCTGTACGCGATTGGCGGCGGCACGGTGGCACTGAAAGTGGTGGCCGGCGATGCCGTGAAAGAAGGCGATGTGCTGGCCGAGATCGACAGCCCGGAATTGCGCAGCCGTTTGGCGCAAGAGCAAGCCACCCTTGCCAGCCTGCAGGCCGAGGCCAGCCGCGCCGCGCTGGGCGCACAACTGGCGCGCTCGAATGCCGGCAAATTGCTTGACCAAGCGCGGGTGGAACAGATCAGCGCCAAACGCGAACTGGAACGCTACCAGCGCGGCTTTGAAGGCGGTGCCGTGGCGCAGGTGGATTTTGCCCGCGCGCAGGATGCCGTGCAAAAAGCTGACATCGGCTTGAACCACGCACGCGAGGACGCCGGCCTGCAAGGCGCTGCAGCCGGCTTGGATGCACGCAACAAGGTATCGCTGGCCGAGCGCCAACGCGCCGTGGTGGAAGAATTGCAGCGGCAGGTGGATGCGTTGGCGATCCGCGCCCCGTTTGATGGGCAGGTCGGCCAGGTGTACGTCGCCCAACAGCAAAACGTGCTGGCCAATGCGCCAGTGTTGAGCGTGGTGGACCTGACCCGGTTTGAAGTCGAGATCAAGGTGCCAGAAAGTTTTGCCCGCGATCTTGGCATCGGCATGCCGGCCCAATTGAGCGGCAACAATCAGGCGTTTCCGGCTAGCGTCTCAGCGGTATCGCCAGAAGTGGTGAACGGCGAAGTCTCGGCCCGGCTGCGCTTTGATGAAGGTAAGCAACCGCCTGCGCTGCGGCAAAACCAACGCCTATCCGCGCGCATCCTGCTTGATACCCGCAACAACGTGTTGATGGTTGAACGCGGCCCGTTTCTTGAGCAAGGTGGTGGCCATGCCGCGTGGGTGATGGCGGGCAATATCGCCAGCCGCCGCGAGATTAAGACCGGCGCGGCCAGCTTGGATGCGGTGGAAATCATCTCGGGTTTGAAAGAAGGCGACCGCGTTGTGGTATCCGGCGCCGATGGCTTCGGTGATGCCGAGAAAGTGCGCATCAACTGACGACTACCTGCCACACCGCCCAATACCGCGAGCGTAACCCGCTCGCATCCCTCCCCAATCCTCCGCACTGATCGGAGGGCCACCACGCAGAAGGAAAACCCCGATGTTGTCGATGAAGCAAATCACCAAGGTCTATCGCACCGAACTGGTCGAAACCCACGCCCTGCGCGCCCTTGATCTGCACGTGGCCGAAGGCGAATTTGTCGCCGTCACCGGGCCATCGGGTTCGGGCAAGACCACCTTTCTCAATATCGCTGGCTTGCTGGAGGAGTTCACTGGCGGCGAATACGTGTTGGATGGCGAAAACGTGCGCGGCTTGAACGATGACGCGCGAAGCCGCCTGCGCAATCGCAAGATTGGCTTCATCTTCCAAAGCTTCAACCTGATCCCGGACCTCAACCTGTTCGATAACGTCGATGTGCCGCTGCGCTATCGCGGCATGGCCGCCAACGAGCGTAAAGAACGCATCGAAAAGGCGCTGGCCGATGTTGGCCTGGCCTCACGCATGAAGCACTACCCGGCGGAACTCTCTGGCGGCCAGCAACAGCGCGCCGCGATTGCCCGCGCGCTGGCCGGCGAGCCACGCCTGCTGCTGGCCGATGAACCGACCGGCAACCTCGACTCGCAGATGGCACGCGGGGTGATGGAGTTGCTGGAAGAAATCAACACACGCGGCACCACGATAGTAATGGTCACCCACGACCCGGAACTGGCGGCGCGGGCGCAGCGCAATGTGCACATTGTTGATGGCATCGCCACTGATCTACGCACGGATAAGGCGGCTTGATGGTTTGGCAAGGGAGAGGGGTTGGGGAGAGGGTCGGGCGAAGCCCATTCGCATCGCAACCCCAACCCTCATCCGGCGCTACGCGCCACCTTCTCCCAGAGGGAGAAGGAAGCATAAAGCCCCTCTCCTGCGGGAGAGGGGTTGGGGAGAGGGCCGGGCGAAGCCCATTCGCATCGCAACCCCAACCCTCATCCGGCGCTACGCGCCACCT
>JAUNTK010000173.1 GCA_030538735.1 Pseudomonadota bacterium | reverse complement strand
TGAAGGCAAAAGCTGATTGTGTCTGAAGCGACGGGCTTCGCTTTGCATCGTCGATCCAGCGTTGGTCAACCCATCAAAATGCAGATGCCCTCTTTGCAAACGGGGGCGTACAGGTGGTGGTGGTCATGCATTCAGGCTAAAGTTCGCGTGTCCTCCCCTCCCTTGATGGATTCGTACCATGAATGAAACCCCCTCCGTAAGCGCAGTTCCCTCCGACGACCGCACCATGGCGATGCTGTCGCACTTGCTTGGCATCATCACCGGCTTCATCGGCGCGCTGGTGATCTGGCTGATCAACAAGGACAAACCTGAAAAGGCGTTTGTCATCGATCAATCCAAAGAAGCCCTCAACTTCCAGATCACGGTGTTGATCGCCGTTATCGTGTCGATGATTTTGATGACCGTCACTCTCGGCCTGTTGTTTTTCCTGCCGATGGCCGTGGGCATCGCCAACCTCGTGCTCTGCATCATCGCCGGCCTCAAGGCCAACGAAGGCGTTGCCTACCGTTATCCGTTCGCGCTGCGTTTGATCAAGTAATCCATCTGCGCGATCGCACAGGCTGCCCGGCATGGAAACGTGCTGGGCAGTTTCGTTTGGGCCGTGACTTCATCCACTTGTGCGCGTCTGGCATGGCCCGGATAGTCATCACTCATCTTGCGGGAAAACATCAATGGACAGCACGGAAAACACCCAAACGGCCTTGTCACCGACGCCGACCCAGGAAGACCGCCTGTGGGCAGGGGCGGCGCATCTGGCGGCTTTGCTGGCGGCGTTTGTCAGCAGTTGGTTTGTCGGTGTGGCCGGTGCCATCGCGGCGCTGGTGGTCTGGTTCATCGTGCGTGATCGCTCGGCGTTCGCCGCCGCGCATGCCAAGGAAGCGTTCAACTTCAACCTCAGCATGTTCATCTATGCCTGCGCCGGCCTCTTGATCGCCTTGTTGCTGGTCGGCGGCACGTTGTTGACGCTGGGCTTTGGCTTGATCGTCACTGCGCCGCTGGGCTTGCTGATGGCGGTGGCGTATGGCGTGCTGGCCGTGGCTTGGCTGGTGTTGAGCATCCTCGCCGCCGCCAAGGCGTGGGATGGCCAGCCGTATCGTTATCCGTTGACGATCCGGCTGTGGACGTAGGATTGCGCGCAAATCACGATGCCGCGCCGGCTTCAGCGCAGCAGCGGTAGATCAACGGTCGCGTTGCACCACTTGCCGGGCCAATTCCGCAAGCAATGCGCTATCGCCGCCAAGCGCAGCAAGTGCGGCCTGCATTTGATCGCTGAGCTGCGCAAGTTTGCGGCGCGAGGCATCGATGCCGATCAAGGCCGGGAAGGTGGCCTTGTCTTGTTCGATGTCCTTGCCGGCGGTCTTGCCGAGCGTGGCGCTATCGCCTTCGATATCAAGCAGATCATCCTTGACCTGAAAGGCCAGGCCGAGTGCGTTGGCATAGTGATCGAGTGCGCTACGTTGTGCCGCGTCGGCATTGGCGGCGATTGCGCCAAGGCGGATCGCGGCGCGCAGCAGTGCGCCGGTTTTCAGTGCGTGCAGGCGTTCGAGTTGGGCGATCTCGATGTGCTGGCCGGTGGCATCGATATCCAGCGCCTGCCCGCCGCACATGCCGGCATGGCCGCTGGCGCGGGAGAGTTCGCCCACCATCGCGATGCGGGTTTCGGCCGCTACAGGCGCTTCGGCGAGGCGCTCGAAGGCCAGTGTTTGCAGGGCATCACCGGCAAGGATCGCGGTGGCCTCGTCGAAGGCGATGTGCACGGTGGGCTGGCCACGGCGCAGGTCATCGTCATCCATCGCTGGCAGGTCGTCATGCACCAGCGAATAGCAATGGATCAGCTCGACGGCGAGGGCGGCATCATCAAGCGCTTCATCCGCGGCGCCGAGGTTGTGGCCGGTGGCATAGACCAGCAGCGGGCGGATGCGTTTGCCGCCGTTGAGTGCGGCATGGCGCATCGCCTGATGCAAGCGCACGGGCGAGGCATCGGCGGCGGGTAGATGGCGATCAAGCGCATCGCGGATGCGCGATTGCCAGTGCGATAGCCGCGTGTCGATCCGCTGGCGATCACTCATCGCGGTCGGCAAACGGCTGGGCGTTGTCGGGGTCTTGTGGGTCGGAAAGCAGGCGCACACGCAGTTCGGCTTGTTCCAATGCGTTTTGGCAGCGCCGATACAGGCCGACGCCGCGCTCGTAGGCGGCGAGGGAATCTTCCAGCGTCATATCGCCGATTTCCATCTTCTCGACCAGTTGTTCGAGTTCATCCAGCGAATGCTCGAAATCGGCCACCGGCGAGGGTTCTTTTTCTGCGGTTTTGCGTGCCATGCGCAGAGTTTACGCCAGTTGCCAATGCAGCTGGGCGTGCGGGTCGATGCTGTGCTGGTGGAAATTGGCGGCAACGAATAGATCGCCAGCGGCCAGCACTTGGCCCGATTCGGCATCGACCAACAACGGTAAGCGACGCCGCCGCCACGGC
>JAUNTK010000051.1 GCA_030538735.1 Pseudomonadota bacterium | reverse complement strand
GGATGATGAACGAGAGCAACACCAAGCCCAGTTGCGCATAAGCTGCCGGGCGCGCTACCGCCATCCAGTCCGTGCGTTGGGTGTGCGCACCGACCAACGGGATCGCGGTTTGCAGCACCGCCACCAACAGCGCCAGACACAGCGCGAAATGCCCGAGTTCAGCCAGCATCAGTAGGCCTTGGCATCAGGTTTGGCGGTGTCATCCACGCCATGTTTTTTATGCGCAACGCCCATTTTGTCGGCGACTTCCTTCGGCATATAGGTTTCATCGTGCTTGGCCAGCACTTGCTCGGCGACAAACACATCGCCCTCCATCCGGCCGGTGGCGACCACCGCCTGATTCTCGCGGAACAGATCGGGCAGGATGCCGGTATAGACCACTGGCAAGCGGGCATCGCCGTCATCCACCTCGAAATGCGCCTCCATCGAGCCCGGCGCACGCTTGAACGAATCGGCCGCGACCATCCCGCCCAGCCGGAAACGCGCCTTGTCGCTGGCCTCGCCACGCAGCACTTCAGCCGGGGTGTAGAGATAGGCGACATTGCGTTGCAGCGCCATCGCGCCCAAGGTGATGGCGATGGCGGCGGCGCAAAGAATCAACACGACCGCGATCAGGCGGCGCTTGCGGGTGGGGTTCATGACGATGATTCTCCTTGCCCGGCGCGGGCAGCGCGGCGGCGGGCCAGTTGGCGCGCGGCAGCCAGCGCACGCGCGATTTGCAGCTTGGGCGATAGCCAATCCCAGAGCATCACGATGATAAAGACCGCATAGGCGGCGATGACGTATTCGCGGTAACTCATGCCTTGCCCTCGGCGTGGCGGCGTACCCAATCCTTGCCGGCCTCGCGGCGCAGATTGTCGGCGCGTGCACGCGCCAGCAGCGAGCCAACAAACCAAACATGGGTGCCGATCACCATCACCCACAGCGGGCCTTGCATGGAAGGGTCCATCGCCGATTGGCCGAATACCTTGATGGTTTGGCCCTGATGCAGCGAGTTCCACCACACCACCGAATAGCGGATCACCGGCAGCAGCACCACGCCGACAATCGCCAGCAGGCAGGCGGCACGCGCAGCGGCGCGGCGGTCTTCAATCGCGTGATACAGGCCGATCACGCCCAGATATAGAAACAGCAGAATCAGCTCGGTAGTCAGGCGTGGGTCCCAATCCCACCACGTGCCCCACATCGGTTTGCCCCAGATCATCCCGGTCAACAGGGTAATCAGGGTGAAGGCGGCACCAGGGGCGGCGCAGGCCATCGCCAGAATCTCGCAAAGCTTGATCCGCCAAATCAGCGCGATGGCGGCATAGACCGCCATGCCGGCGAAGATGCCCAAGCTCATCCATGCGGCTGGCACATGGATATACAGGATGCGGAAGCTGTCACCCTGCTGGTAATCCATCGGCACATCAAACACACCCCCCAACGCGGCCAGCCAGTTCAACGCCCAGGCGATGCCGAAGGCCATGGCAAGCCCGCCGATCGCATACGCCCAAGGCGCCCAGCGCGCGGCGAAGCGGTCGAAATAAGGGGGCGAGCCGAGTTGGTGGAACCAGCGGACGAGGGGATTCATTGCAGCATTCAATCGGTCGGCGACAGGCGTCGATCAAGCCCGTCAGGATACCAGTTCCGGCCTGCGCCGGCTTTCCATCGCTGGATGAACGAATGCCCGCGCAAGGCGGGCATTCGCGGGGGCGTGATGCGATTGACGGCCGATTATTTGACCGTCAGGGTGCCTTGCATCAGCGCGGCGTGGCCCGGGAAGCTGCAGAAGAACGAGAAGCCGCCATCGGCGATCTTCGAGACTTCAAACGTGACCGAGGTGGTTTCGCCACCGCCCACCATACCGCTATGGGCAATCACGCGGGTATCGCCGGCCTTGACGTGGTCGGGCTGCACGGCAGCGCCATCGGCGGCTACGCCATTGATGTCGCTGGTCTTGGCGATGACCACGTTATGGCCCATCGCGGCGACCGGCATCTTGCCGGTGTGATGCAGATTGATGGTGAACTCGGTGCAGGATTTCGGCACGTCGATGTTCTTGACGTTGAACTGCATGGCGTCATTGCCTTCCAGGTTGAAGGCGCATTCGCCAGCGGCGGCATCGGCGACCGGGGCCGGGGTGCCATCGGTGGCCGGCACCGAGGCATCGGCACCATCAACCGGCGGCGCGGCCTGGGCCGGGGCTTCGCTGGCCGGGGCGGCGGCGTCGGCCGGGGCATCAGCCGGTTGGCTGCAGGCACCGAGGGCAAGCAGGACGGAAGCGGCGAGCAGAGTGGAACGCAGTTTCATGGATATCTCCAATGGGATGGTGGGGGCATGCGGCGGGTCGCGTGCGCTGAGTTGCAACGTAATCCAGCATGTCGGCGGCCATTGTCGTTTACCCGATGTTAGAAAAGAGTTGACTTGGCTCAAGTGGCGGGCAAATCGCCACTGTGCCATCCAGCGTGTTCAGGCGTTATTCGCCGGTCAGGGCGATGCGGATGGCGGCGGCGGCGGTCAGCGGTGCCAACACGCTGGCGGCCGCCAGGCCCGCGCCCAGCATCAACAACGCACCCGAGGCATCCAAGCCCTGCGCCGAGGCCACGACCGCACCCGCGCCGAATACCAGCACCGGCACATACAACGGCAGCGCCAACAAGGCCAGCAGGATGCCGGCACGGCGCATGCCCACCGTCAGCGCCGCCACCACCGCGCCGATCAGGCTCAACAACGGCGTGCCGATGGCCAGCGTCGCCATCAGTATCGGTAGCTCGGCGCGCGGCAGATGCATCAATTCGGCCAGCACGGGCAGGGCGATCAGCACTGGCAAGGCGGTGGTCAGCCAGTGGCCGAGCACCCGTATCGCGATCAACCACGACAACGGCACCGGGGCCAATAACCATTGATCTAGCGAGCCATCCTCGGCATCGCTGCGGAATAGGCTATCCAGTGCCAGCAGGCCCGAGAGCAGCACGGCCAGCCACAGCACCGCCGGGGCGACTTTCGCCAGCAAGGTTTTTTCATCACCCAAACCCAGCGCGAACAAGACCACCACCAGCAAGGCAAACAAGGCCGGTTGGAAGGCATCACCACGCCGACGCCACAGCAGGCGCAAATCACGCAGCAGCATGGCGCGGGCCGCGGCGATCATTCGTCCGTCTCCCAGACGGCGCGCGTCATCAGCAGCTCGCGCGTGCGCACGGGCGGTGCGGCATACGCGCCATGGGTGGTGACCAGCGTGGCGCCGCCATCATCGAGATGGCCGACGATCAAGCGGTTGACCAGCTCGATACCGCCCAGATCAAGGTTGGCGTAAGGCTCATCCAGCAGCCATAGCGGTGCGGGTGACAGCCACATCCGCGCCAGTGACAGGCGCTTTTTCTGCCCCGCCGACAAGGTGCGCGCCAAGCTGTCCTCGTAGCCGGCCAGGCCGACCTGCTGCATGGCCTGCTCCAGGTCACGCCCTGTACGTTGGCCGTGCAGGGCGCAGAGAAACTCAAGATTCTCCAGCGCGGAAAGATCGGCCTTGAAGGCCGGCAGATGGCCCAGATAGGCGATGGCGCGGGCGCGTGATTCGCGGCAGGCGGTATGGCCGGAAACGTCGAGCGTGCCCGCATCGGCGCGCAACAGGCCGGCCAGGATACGCAGCAAGGTGGTCTTGCCGACGCCGTTATCGCCGCGTACCAATAAGGCTTCGCCGGCCTCGACCACGAAATCGAGCGGCCCGAACAGGGGCTCCTCGTTGCGTGAGAAGGCAAGCCCGCGCACGGCGAGCAAGGGCGGGGTTTTTGATGCGGGCACGGTGGCGGCTTGAACGGCGATGGCGCATTTTAACCGCCGCCGCGTACACTCGAAGCCCCTTTATGTTGATTGCCCGCAATGCAGAGCAAACTCCCCAACCTCGGCACCAATATCTTTACCGTGATGTCGCAGCTGGCCAGCCAGCACAAGGCGGTCAACATGGGGCAAGGCTTCTCTGATTTCATGCCGCCCAAGCGCCTGATCGATGCCCTTGGCCGCGCCGCCAATGCCGGCATCAACCAGTACGCGATGATGACCGGCACGCCCGAGCTGCGTCATGCCATCGCTGGGATGGTCGAGCGCTGTTACGGCTGGCGGCCCGATGCCGATAGCGAAATCACCGTGACCAGCGGCGGCTCCGAGGCGATTTTCGATGCGGTTCAAGCAGTAGTGCAGCCGGGCGATGAAGTGATCGTGCTCGACCCCTGCTACGACATCTACAAGCCCGCGGTGGAGCTGGCCGGTGGCCGCACCGTGCATGTGGCCTTGGATGGCGAAACCTTCGCCCCGGATTGGCCGAAAGTGCGCACCGCGATCACCCGCAAGACGCGGATGATCGTCACCAATAGCCCGCACAATCCATCCGGTGCCACGTTGAGCGCGGCCGATATGCGTGAGTTGAGCGCGATCGTCACCGAGCACGATTTGTATTTGCTCTCCGATGAGGTGTATGAGCACATCGTGTTCGATGGCGCGCGCCATGAATCGGCCTTGCTGTACCCGGAATTGCGCGCCCGCGCCTTCGTTGTTTCAAGCCTTGGCAAGACCTATCACTGCACCGGCTGGAAGGTCGGCTATGCCATCGCGCCGCCCGCGTTGAGCGCGGAAATGCGCAAGGTGCATCAGTACAACACTTTCTGCACCTTCCACCCGGCGCAGGTGGCGTTTGCCGAGATGATTGCCGAAGAACCGCAGCACTATAAAAGCCTCGGTGCGTTTTATCAGGCCAAGCGCGATGACTTTCGTAGCAAATTGGAAGGCACTCGGCTGCGCCCGTTGCCGGTGGCCGGTGGTTTCTTCCAGTTGGTGGATTACTCGGCCGTGAGTGATCTGGATGATGTCGCGTTCAGCCGTTGGTTAACCATCGAGCATGGTGTTACTGGCATCCCGCTTTCGCCGTTTTATCAGGCCGCACCTGCCGGCCAGCGTTTGCTGCGGCTGTGCTTTGCCAAGAATGATTCGACCATGGATGCGGCCATCGAGCGGCTGGCGAAGCTGTGATGGCCTAAGCCTGCCGCTTGCAGCTAACGGCATCGCCCCCATATCCATCGCAAGGCGCGCAACACGGGTGCGAATTCGAGGCTTTGCCGATCATGAAACCGCTCAATCTCATCGCCATGTTGATTGCACTGGGCATCGCTGGCCTGCTGGCGTTGTTCGTGCTGCGTCCACCGATCACCCTGCCACTTTTGTCACCCGGAGCCAAAGC
Source organism: Pseudomonadota bacterium (assembly GCA_030538735.1). Lineage (GTDB taxonomy): Bacteria > Pseudomonadota > Gammaproteobacteria > Xanthomonadales > Xanthomonadaceae > Solilutibacter. The sequence goes on along the minus strand of JAUNTK010000051.1, from coordinate 13,541 downwards.
CATGAGCGTCGAAAACCACTTGGATCGCGAACAGATCGTGTTCGGCATGGGCTGTTTCTGGGGCGCGGAAAAACGCATGGCGGCGATCCCCGGTGTGCTGGATGTCGAATCCGGCTATGCCAATGGCGATACTGCCAAAACCAGCTATGACGATGTGCTGCAACTGGAGCGCGAGATCAAACGCGGCCGTGCCAGCGCACGCAACCATGCCGAAGTGGTCAAGGTGGCCTTCGACCCGCGCAAGGTCGAGCTTGCCACCATCCTTGCCGCGTTCTGGGAAAACCACGACCCCACCCAAGCCGACGGCCAGGGCAATGACATCGGCAGCAATTACCGCAGCGCGATCTACACCACCACGCCCGCGCAATTGGCGCTGGCGATGCAAAGCCGCGATATCTATCAGGCCGCGCTGAGCCGCGAAGGTTTTGGCCCGATCGTCACTGAAATCGAGCCGCTGGAAAACTACATCCGCGCCGAGGAATACCATCAGGATTACCTGGTGAAAAACCCCAATGGCTATTGCGGGCTGGGCGGCACCGGGGTGAAGTACGCGATGGATGAAGCCGGCAGCGCGCATCCACCGCTGGATGCGACGACGCTCAATACCACGCGCCAATTGATCGTGTTTGAGGCGGAAACCTGCGCCTATTGCGTCAAGTTCAAGGCCGATATGCTCGACCACTGGCAGGCCGATGTGCCGGTGGCGCGTTCGCTTTCGGCGCGCCCGCCGACTGGCTGGGCGTTGGAAAAGCCGCTATTTGCTACGCCGACGATGGTGTTGTTTGAGAACGGCCGTGAAACCGCCCGCTACACCGGCTACAACGGTGAGGCGCAGGCGTTTTGGACGTGGCTGGGCTTTCATCTGTTGACGCCCGAGCAGCAACGCATCGCCTTCGAGCAGGGCACCGAACGCCCCGGCAGCGGCCTGCATCTGGATGAAAAACGCAGCGGCGTATATGTGGACCCGATCACCGGCGCGCCGTTGTTTCGCAGCGATGCCAAATTTGAATCCGGTAGCGGCTGGCCCAGCTTCTTCAACCCGGTCGAGGGCGCGCTGGAAATGCGCGTCGATGCCAGTCACGGCATGCGCCGGGTGGAAGTGGTGAGCAAAAGCTCCGGCATCCATCTCGGCCATGTGTTTGATGATGGCCCGCCACCCACCGGCAAGCGGTATTGCATCAATGGCAATGTGCTGAAGTTTGTACCGGACGAGGCAGCACCATGAGCCGCGACCTGCGCGTGTCGATTGTCCAAGGCGATACCCGCTGGCATGACCCGGCCGGCAACCGCACCCATTACGGCGAGTTGATCGCGCCCTTGGCCGGCGATAGCGACCTCATCGTGCTGCCGGAAACCTTTACCAGTGGTTTCTCCAACGAGGCGATCAACAGCGCCGAAACCATGGATGGCCCGACCGTGGCATGGCTGCGCGAACAAGCCGCCCAACTTGATGCTGCCATCAGCGGTAGCGTGCAACTACGGGTGGGTGGCGATGTCTATAACCGCCTGCTGTTCGCCACCCCGGATGGTGAGCTGCAGCATTACGACAAGCGCCATTTGTTCACCTTCGCCAACGAACACGAGCGTTACGCCGCCGGGCGCGAGCGCATCAGCGTGGATTGGCGCGGCTGGCGCATCTGCCCGCTGGTTTGCTACGACCTGCGCTTCCCGGTATTTGCGCGTAATCGCTTCGATGTCGAGCGTGCCGGGGCGGCGGATTACGACCTGCTCCTGTTTGTCGCCAACTGGCCGGCGGTGCGCGCCGAACCGTGGAAAACATTGCTGCGCGCGCGTGCGATTGAAAACGTCTGCTACGTTGCCGGGGTCAACCGCAGCGGGCGCGATGGCAACGCGATCGACTATGCCGGCGACAGCGCACTGGTCGATTATCTTGGCCAAACCTTGGCGACAGGCGAGGGCGAATTCGTCGCCACCCACACACTGTCCGCCTCGGGTCTTGCTGAGTTCCGCGCCAAATTCACCGCCCTGCAGGATGCCGACGCCTTCGATTTGCGTGAGTGAGTAAGCGTATTTGCGCCAACCGGATCGCGGCAAACCGCGCCAAGACAATTCGCTGATTGGCCCGCCATTTCATCGTTGGTGGTGGGTTGGCTGGTTTGCCGATCATGTGCTGTGTACGCAGGCGCGCCGCCACCTCGCCCGCGATAGACTGCAAGCGGCTCACGGGCCAAGCTCGCCACGACTATCGGATTGGGGGTTCCATGATCAAACTACGCAGCCTTTGCATCGTCACGCTCGCCGTTGCGCTCAGCGCCTGCATGTCGGTGCGCGAAGTCAGCCACGCGCCTGCGGCCGCGCCATCGAAACAGGCCTATCAACCGGGCAAGCTGTTCTCGCCCGTGGTCAAGAGCGGCAAACTGCTGTTTCTCTCCGGCGTGATCGGCCGCGTGGACGCCGGCCCCAACGGCATCGAGCACGAAACCCGCCGCGTACTGGACACCATCGGCGAACGCTTGGCACTGGCCGGCGGGCGCATGGAGGACATCGTCAAATGCACGGTGTTTCTCGACGACATCGCCAACTACGAGGCGATGAACGCCATCTACGCCAGCTACTTCCCGCACAACCCACCGGCCCGCACCGCGTTGGCGGTAAAGGCGTTGCCGCTGGGGGCGCTGGTTGAGATCGAATGTATCGCGGTGGAGCGGTGAGGCCGGACTTCATCGACACAAAAAGTCACCTTGCCTCATCACGAAGCGCATCTCCCGGTAGCTCCAAGTGTGGCAGCTGCCATCGGTCTTGATCATCCAAGCATGTGGATTGCGGCCGGGGCGGGGCAACACGCCGTGTTCGTGCATCGATACCAACAGGCTTTGGGTTTGGTACTTGATTGGCTTGGCTTCATGCAGGGCACTGCGAATGGCAGCACTGCTGGCGATTTCACCTGTCACCAGCGGCCACCAAATCAAGGCCGCCATGATGATTTTCGGCAATGGCCAGTGCGGGTTGCGTTCATGAAGAAAATCAAGAGTCAGGCCGCCGACGAAAAGCACGGCGAGCCCCGTTGCCAGCAGCCAAGGAAGAAACGCGCCAGACCACAACAGCAACGCAAAGGCGAGAAACGGCGTTACAAACGGGCTGAGCAAGTGCAGCAGCCCGGCAAAAAAACCGTACGCCAATCCGATGTTGAGGCTGGGCCACAGATGCCAATCGACGAGGAAATTGCCAAGACATTGACCGCACGATCTATCAGTGGTTTGCTCGGTCGTGCGTGTTGTGGTTTCCACACGGGCCATGGCGCGCTCCTGTAGCGAGGAGCGCAGCATCGCGTCAGCAGGTGTCGCGCCGATGGTGTGCGAATGAAGTACACATGAAATGCCTGATTCAACACGCAAAACGCCGGGAATTTCCCGGCGTTTTCGTATCCAGCTAGTCAGCGATCAACCGCGCCCGCGTGGCCCACGATTGCCGCCGCCACCCGGTTTCGGCCCACGCGGGCCTGCCGTGCGCGGGCCACCGGGACGATTGCCGGCCGGACGCGGTTTGCGTGGGCGCTCGCCATACGGGTTGAAGCCCGGGTTGGCGTGATCGGAGGGAAAGCTCGGCGCATTGCCGGGGTGGCCGTAGGGGTGCTTGGGCTTGCCTTGCGCGCTGCCTTCGCTGCGCGGGCCGCGTGGGCCGGGGTTGTCGCCGCGATAGCCGCCGCCCGCCGGTTTGCCGCCGGGTTTTTTGTTGCCCCACGGTTTCTTCGGGCCACGGCTATCGGCATTGCGGTGGCCGCTGGGGCCGGTATCAACGCCATCGGGCACATACCAGGTGCGCATCGCGGCCGGGTTGTCGCCACGCGATTCACCGGGGCGCATGCGCTGCCCGGGTTGGCGCGGCTGGCCTTTCACCTTCAGGCGCTTGTTGGCTTGATTGGCCGCCGCCTCGCCGCTGACGGTCAGGCCGCCACCCTTGCGCGGCGCACCACGACGGCCGCGATCTTCGCGCACATGGTCGAAGCGGCGCAGTTCGCGCCCTTCGTCAGCCGTGTTGTGGCCGCCGACATAGCCGCCCTGGCTGCGGCGGTCATTGCCCAGATGCACGGTGGATTTGGCGGCGCGGCGCTGGCCGATCACCGGCAGCAGGGTGAGGGCGGCCGGGATGTTGTCTTGCAGGCCAACCGATTTTTGCAATTCGGCGACTTGGTTATCGCCGAGTTCCTGCGAGTGGCCGCGCAACAGCGGCTGCGGCAGGCTGACCAAGCCGTAACGGATGCGCTTCAGGCGCGAGACTTGGCAACCCTGCGATTCCCACAGGCGGCGCACCTCGCGGTTGCGGCCTTCGGTGAGGGTGACGCGGAACCAATCATGCGAATCGGTGCCGGACATGCGCTCGATGCCATCAAATTTGGCCGGGCCATCCTCCAGCGCCACGCCACGGCGCAGGCGGTCAACGATCTTGTCGCTGACTTCTTCCTCGCCTTCGGGCGCCCGCACACGGCAGACGTATTCGCGCTCGACTTCGTGCGAGGGGTGCATCATCGCGTTGGCCAGTTCGCCATCGGTGGTCAAGAGCAGCAGGCCGCTGGTATTGATATCGAGGCGGCCGATCGAAATCCAGCGCGAGCCCTTCAGCACCGGCAGGCCATCGAAAATGGTCGGGCGGCCTTCGGGGTCTTCGCGGCTGGTGACTTCGCCTTCGGGCTTGTTGTACATCAACACGCGCGGCGCTTCGGTCAGCGCGCTTGCGACAAACGCGCGGCCATCGAGTTCGATCTTGTCGCCGGCCTTGACCGACATGCCGACCTTGGCCGGCTCGCCATTGACGACGACTTTGCCATCGGCGATGCGTTGCTCCAACGCGCGGCGCGAGCCTAGGCCAGCTTGCGCCAGCACCTTGTGCAGGCGTTCTTCCAGCTTGGCGGCCGGCGCATCCGCGCCATCACGCTTGAGAGAAAGTTTGCGGCGCTCGTTCGGGGTTTCGTTGTTGCTCATGGTTGACTCCTGACCTCGCCATCGGCGGCGATGTCATCTTCGGGTTCGGATTGCGGGTGGGTGGGTTCGGCATCCGCTTCGATATCGGCGGTGCCGCGGGTTTGGGTGTTGATGTCGATGCCGGTCTCGGGTTCGGCGTCGGGTTTGCGAGCGGTGGGTGCGGGGATGTCGGTTTCGTCATCACCCTTGGTTGGCGGGTCGCCCGCTTCATCCGATGCTGCGTCTGGGTCGGCATCGGCATCGGCATCGGCTTTCGCCTTGGCGGCAATCGGCGCATCATCGAAATTGAATTGCGGTTCTAGCTCACCGAAATCTTTGAGTTCGGAAAGCGGCGGCAATTCATCGAGTTTCTTCAGGCCGAAGTAATCGAGAAAGGTCTTGGTGGTGCCCAGCAATTCCGGCCGGCCCGGCACATCGCGATGGCCGACCGAGCGGATCCATTCGCGTTCTTCCAGCGCCTTGATGATATTGCTGTTGGTGGCGACGCCGCGGATCTGCTCGATCTCGCCACGGGTAATCGGCTGGCGATAGGCGATCAGGGCCAGCGTTTCCAGCGTGGCGCGGGTGTATTTGGTTTGTCGCTCGGTCCACAGGCGCGCCACCCACGCATGCACATCACGCTTGACCTGATAGCGCCAGCCGCTGGCCACTTCCACCAGCTCAACGCCGCGATCAGCGCAGGCGGCCTGCAATTCGCCCAGCGCGGTGTGCAGGCTGCCATCCGGCGGTGGCTCGTCCACGGTGAACAAGGCGGCCAGTTGGGCGATGGACAGCGGCGTGCTGGAAGCCAGCAAGGCACCTTCGACAATCCGGTTGATATGGGTTTGTTGCATAGGTCTCTAAAACGTTTCAGGCCACGGATTTATAGGGTGAGATGCGGCAGCGCGCTGGAGTGCGTGGTGCGATGCACGGCGTGGCCGGGGCGGTAGCCGCGTTCATTCGGTGTGGCCGGTAGTGCTTGGGGTTTGATCCGCGTCGCCTTCAAACGCCGATTCGTCATCGAATTCGCTGGCCGGGATTTCCGCCGCCGCGCCACCTTCGGCCCCCGCCAGCGATTTGACGTAGATCGGGGCCAGCGGGGCTTCCTGGATGATCTCGACCAATTGTTCCTTGGCCAGGGTGAGCAGGCCGAGAAACGTCACCACCACGCCGGCGCGGCCTTCTTCCGCCGCAAACAGCGATTCAAAACGGTGGAAGCTGCCATCGACCAAGCGCTCCATCAGCTCGCTCATGCGTTGGCGCACGCTGAGTGCATCGCGCTTGATCGCATGCTGGGTGAACAACTCGGCGCGCTTGAGCACATCGTGCAGGGCCAGCAGCATCTCGCGCAGATCGACTTCGGGCGGCTCACGGCTGATGCTCAAATCCGGCATATGCACTGCCGCCGCTTGGCTGGTATCGCGTTCTTGCCGGGGCAGGGCATCGATATCTTCGGCGGCCTGTTTGTAGCGCTCGTATTCCTGCAGGCGGCGCACCAGATCGGCGCGCGGGTCTTCTTCGATGCCTTCATCGCTAACCGGGCGCGGCAGCAACATGCGCGATTTGATCTCGGCCAGGATCGCCGCCATCACCAGATATTCCGCCGCCAGCTCGAAACGCATCTCGTGCATGGCCTGGATGTAATCGACGTACTGGCGGGTGATCTCGGCCACCGGGATGTCGAGGATATCCAGGTTTTGCCGGCGGATCAGATACAGCAGAAGGTCCAGCGGGCCTTCAAAGGCCTCCAAAATGACTTCCAGCGCATCCGGCGGGATGTAGAGATCCTTCGGGATTTCCAGCACGGGTTGGCCCAGCACGGTTGCCAGCGGCATCTCGTGCTGTTCGGGGGCGCGTTGCGTGGCGGGCAACGGCGTGGCGGGTGCGGTGGCCTCGGGGGCGCTGTGTTCGGTCATGTGATGCGGCAGGCGCTGGCCACGGTGGCCGAGCTGGGGGTGGGCATCGGTGCAACATCCGGTTCACGACCGTCACGCCACAGGGCGGGTCGCGCATGAAATCGGAGGAAGGCGAGAGGCGCGGGGACGGCAAATCGCCGGCGCGCTTGGCTTCGCGGCGCTTAGGGTAAGCCCAACAAGGCCACGCTGTAAAGCGGGCGTGTAATTGCGAGCGGCGGCCTGTAGTCTGTCGGCTGCAAATGGGAGCATGTGTATGTGGTACGTGATCGAAGGCTATGACGGCGAAGGCGCGCTGGCGCGACGTGGCGAACACCGCCCGGCACATCTGGCGCGATTGCAGCAACTGCGCGATGAGGGGCGATTGCTGGTGGCCGGCCCATGCCCGGCGATCGATGCCGAAGACCCCGGCCCGGCCGGTTTCAGCGGCAGCGTGGTGATCGCCGAATTTGAATCGCTCGATGCCGCCCGCGCGTGGGCCGATGCTGATCCTTATGTTGCCGGTGGCGTCTATCAACGCACTGAAGTGCGCCCGTTCCGCAAGGTGCTGCCATGAGCTATACCGAAGCCGATATCCCGCGCCTGAACCCGATCCGTATCGCGAAAATGCGCGAACGGCTCACCGCCGCCTTCGCCCCGCTTGAACTCGATATCCGCGACGACAGCCACAAGCACGCCGGCCACGGCGGTGGCGCCGAAGGGCATGGCCACTTCAGCGTGCGCATCGTCAGCGCCACGTTTGCCGGCATGGCCCCGCTGGCGCGTCACCGTGCGGTGTATGCCGCCTTGGGCGAGATGATGCAGGACGATATCCACGCCCTGGCGATCGAGGCGAAGGCGGTGGGTTGAGGTGCTGAGGCGGTGATTGATTGAACATCCGCTATTGCGCCGGTGTTTCTCCCATTGCGTCTTGCGCATCGAAATCTTGGGGCAACAAAAAACCCCGCTTGCGCGAGGTTTGATGCTTGAATCCTGGTGCCCAAGAGAGGACTCGAACCTCCACGGTTTTACCCGCTAGTACCTGAAACTAGTGCGTCTACCAATTCCGCCACCTGGGCAGGTGAGACGGAAATTATGGGTATGGATGAATGCGCTGTCAACACCTGTGACAAGAAATTTATGTGGGGTGCTCGCACGCCCTCGACGTGGGCTTGTGCGAGCATGGCGGGATGAACAAGAAAACAAGCAAAAAGACCACTGGCAAGCCCAGCAGCAAACCCGCTAAGGCTGCGCCTTGGTTGCCGGATAGTCTGGCGGACAGCCAAACACCGGCCAAGCGTGCCGCCAAGGGCACGGCCAAAAATACGGCCAAACGTGCGACCAAGCGCAGCGACAAGCCGGCAACGGGCAAGGGCGGTGCCGCTGGCGAGGCAGGCAATTCGCGCAGCAAAGCACCGCGTGATCCGCATTTCCAGCGTGAGGCACAGCGTTATGCCGAGCCGATCGCCAGCCGTGATTTCATCCTGCAAATCCTTACCGATGCCGATGGCCCGTTGGATGCGGATGTGCTGGCCAAGCAGTTGCATCTCACCGCGCCGGATCGCCGCGAGGCATTGGATCGCCGGTTGGGCGCGATGGTGCGCGATGGCCAATTGCTGCAAAACCGTCGTGGTGGTTTCGCGCCAGCCAAGCAGCTTGATCTGATCGCCGGCACGGTGATCGCCAACCGGGAAGGTTTTGGCTTCTTGCGCCCCAGCGAAGCCGGTGGCGATGATTTGTTTCTGCCGCCGGGCGAGATGCGCAAGGTGCTGCATGGTGACCGCGTATTGGTTTCGATCACCGGCATGGATCGGCGCGGGCGCAGCGAGGCGGCGATTGTCGAGGTGCTCGAACGTGCCGTCTCGCGGCTGGTCGGGCGTTATGACGAGGAGGCCGGGGTTGGGTTTGTGGTGCCGGATGATGCGCGCATCCAGCGCAATGTGATGATCGCGCAGGCCGAGCGCAATGGCGCCAAATCCGGGCAGTTGGTGGTGGCGGAAATTACCCAAGCACAAGACGCACGACGCCCGCCGATTGGCCGCATCGTTGCCGTGTTGGGCGATAAATTGACCCCCTCGCTGGTGGTCGAGACCGCGATCCACGGCCACCATATCCCGCATGAATTCCCGCAGGCGGTGCTGGATGAGGCCGCTGCCGTGCCGCTGGAAGTGCCGGCATCGGCGATCAAGGGCCGGGTCGATTTGCGCCAATTGCCCTTGGTCACGATCGACGGCGAGGACGCCAAGGATTTTGATGACGCGGTGTATTGCGAGCGGCAGAAGGGCGGTTGGCGCTTGATCGTTGCCATCGCCGATGTCTCGCAGTATGTGCAGCCCGGCGCGCCGCTGGATGAGGAAGCCGAACTGCGCGCCACCAGCGTGTATTTCCCCGGGTTCGTGGTGCCGATGTTGCCGGAGACGCTCTCCAACGGCATTTGCTCGCTCAACCCGAAGGTGGACAGGCTGTGCTTCGTCTGCGATATGCAGCTGAATAATCGCGGCGAGCCGGTCGCATCCGAGTTCTACCAAGCGGTGATGAACTCACATGCGCGGCTCACCTACACGCAAGTATGGAACGCGGTTGGCGAAGGTGTTGCGGATGAGGATCGCGAAGCCGCGTTGGCCAAGATCGGCCACCTGATCCCACATATCCAGCACCTGCACCAGATGTATCAGCAGATGGCCAAGGCGCGTGAAGCGCGCGGTGCAATCGAGTTTGAATCCGGCGAGGTGCGCTTCGTCCTCGATAACAAAGGCGAGGTCACGCAAGCCGGGATGCTGCAGCGCAACGATGCGCACAAGCTGATCGAAGAATGCATGATCGCGGCCAATGTCGAGGCGGCGAAATACCTGCTGGCCAAGGGCATCCCGGCACCATACCGTATCCACGAGCGGCCGCCGGAGCAGAAATACGCCGACCTGCAGGAGTTCCTCAAGGAGTTCCAGCTTTCGATGCCGCCGTGGAACAAGGTGCATCCGCGCGATTTCACCGCGTTGATCCACAAAGTGCGCGAGCGCGCCGATGCGGCCTTGATCGAATCGGTCTTGCTGCGCAGCCAATCGCTGGCGGTGTATTCGCCCGCCAATGTGGGCCATTTCGGCTTGGCGCTGGAGGCGTATGCGCACTTCACCTCGCCGATTCGCCGCTATCCCGACCTGTTGGTGCATCGTGCGATCAAGCACGGCCTCAAGGGCGGCAATGCCGACAACTTCCGCTACAGCGCACGCGAGATGGACAAGCTGGCCCTGCAGTGCTCGGAGCGGGCGCGCCGTGCCGATGAGGCCGAGCGCGAGGTGGACGAGCGTTATCGCGCGGCATGGATGGAGAAGCATGTCGGCGGCGAATTTGATGGCGTCATCAGCGGCGTCACCAGCTTTGGCCTGTTCATCGAGCTGGATGATTCCAAGGTCAACGGCTTGGTGCATGTCACCCAATTGCCGCATGACTATTACCACTTCGATGCGATCAGAAAGACCTTGACCGGCGAGCGCCGTGGCCGCGAATTCCGGCTGGGTGATCGGGCGCGGATCGTGGTGCTGAAGGCCAGTCTTGAAGATCGCAAGATCGATTTCCGGCTGCTGGAGGAGGGCGAGGGCGATAAAGCCAAACCCGATCGTGGCCAGCCAGCCAAGCGCAAGAAAGAGGCGTATTGATTGATGCCCGCTTGCAAGCACGGTGCGCCCCAGATCGATGGGTTGTGGATGCGCGCCCTGTTTGCGACTAGCGCATCGCAACATGCGAAAATGCCGGATTGAATCTTCCGTCCCGCGCACATGAGCAAATCTTCCCAATGGATCGCCGGTATCAATGCCGTGGCTTCGGCGCTGGAGCACGATGCCGAGAACGTGCGCGAGGTGTTGGTCGAGGCCGGCGGCAAGAATGCGCGGCTTGGCGAGATTGAAACCGAGGCGCGCAGGAAGGGCATCGATGTGCGTCGGGTGGCGCAGCAGGCGCTGGATGGCGTGGCCGGTGGCTTGCGTCATCAGGGCGTGGTGGCGCGCTATCAGGCGGCCAAGACGTGGGGCGAGCATGAGTTGATCGAGCTGGTCGAAGCAGCCGAAGGTCGGGCACTATTGCTGGTGCTTGATGGCGTGCAAGACCCGCATAATCTCGGCGCGTGCCTGCGCTCGGCGGCGGCGGCCAATGCCACGGCGGTGGTTATCCCGCGTGACAAGGCGGTGCAGGTCAATGCCACGGTGCGCAAGACCTCGGCCGGTGCGGCTGACCGCATCCCGGTGGTGGCGGTGACCAATTTATCGCGCACGCTGCGTGATCTACAGAAGCAGGGCGTGTGGATTTACGGCTTGGCTGGTGAAACCCAGGCATCGCTGTATGCGATCGATATGAAAGGCAATGTCGCCTTGGTGCTGGGCAGTGAGGGCGATGGGCTGCGTCGCTTGACCCGCGAAAACTGCGACCAGTTGGTGAAGATCCCGATGCCGGGCGCCGATCAGGACAACAGCGTGGAAAGCCTTAATGTATCGGTGGCGGCCGGGGTGGCGCTGTTTGAGGCGGTGCGCCAGCGCAGCTGATGCGTGTTGCAATGTGGTGCGCGGTTTGCGTGCCGCTTAGATCAAGGATTGCGGGTGTTCTTCGTCGGCGTTGGTTGCCTCGGCCGGTGTCGCCGTCAGGTTCAGCCGCGGCCACTGGTTGGCGATGGTGCAGAACAGCTTGGCGGTCATTTCGGCGTCGTATACGGCCGAGTGCGCATCGGCCGAGTTCCACTGCATGCCGGCGGCCTGCACCGCGCGCGCCAGCACGGTCTGGCCATAGGCAAGCCCGGCCATGGTGACGGTATCGAACACGCTGAACGGGTGAAACGGGTTGCGCTTGTGCTTGACCCGTGCAATCGCGGCATTCAAAAAATTCAGGTCGAAATGGGCGTTGTGGCCGACCAAAATCGCGCGCTGGCAGCCGTGTTTTTTTGCCGCCGCGCGCACCGGCGCAAAGACATGATCGAGCGCGTCTTTTTCCTGCTTGGCGAGGCGGAACGGGTGATCGAGCTGGATGCCGGTGACTTCCAGTGATTTCGGGTCGATCTCGGTGCCGGGCGCGGGATGCAGGTGGGCGCAGGCGGTTTCACCCAGTACCAGCTTGCCCTCGGCATCCAAGTCGAGCGGCACGGCGGCGATTTCCAGCAGCGCGTGGCGGTTCCAATCGAAGCCGCCGGTTTCGACATCCACCACCACCGGCAGAAAGCCGCGAAAACGGCTGGCCATCGAGCGGGGCGTTTGGATCAGGTTGGCATCGGCGTCAGGCATCTGCGCAGTTTACCCGCTTGGCGTAGTGGTTCCGTCGATGCGTTGGATCAGCCGATCAGCCGATGCGGGTGCCGATCACCGTGCCTTCGTCATGCAGGCGCTGCAGCATCGCACGGGCCTCGGCGATGAAATCGGCATCGCCCGGCAAGCCGGCCTCGATGGCCAGTTGTGCGATCAGCGCATCGCCGCTGGCACTGTCATTGGCTTCGATCAACTGCAACAGGCGGAAACTCAGCGCCGAGAGTTTGGCGAAGTGGATGGTGTTGTCACGGTCGCGGCGCACCAGTAGCAGGGTGGGTTCGTTGGGCGCGCTAGCCGGTTGGAATTGCGGGCCGATGCGATCAACCGGCCAGGCGTAGGCCAGCGGCCAGGCCTGCGCTGAAAGCACCGGCATGCCGGCCAGCAGGTCGCCATCGTGCGCATGTGCAGGGGCAGGCGTGTCATCGATATCGGCGCGCAGTTCCATCCATTCGTAATGCGCCAGTTCGGGCAGCCATTCGGGCGTCAGCGTGGGATCGGCGGCCAGCCAGCCGATAAATTCTTCGGCGACCTCAGTAAACAACGGGGTTTGGCAGCGGTGCTGGCGGTGGAAGCGGCGCACCAGTGCATCCCAATCGGCATCGCCCAAGGTCTTCTGCATCACCGGGAAGTTGCTGGCCAACAAGCCTTCGATGGTGTTGTGGAATAGCTCGCGGTAGATCGCCAAGCGCCGTTCTTCGATGCCCGGTGGCGGCGGGTTGCGTGCATCGCGCAGATGGGCGGCGAAGGCGAATTGGCGCTGGCGCAGGCGTTCGCTCTCGCTCATTTCAACGCCTCGTTTTGCAGGTGCCGGATGCGTGCCAGCTCCGCCTGCAATTCGCCGTAGGGCGGGTAGTTGAAATCGCGCTCAAGCAGGGTCGGTTTGACGCCGTGCAGCCGGTAGCTGGTGGCCAACAGCGCCCAGACATCCGCCTTGACCGGGCTGCCGTGGGTGTCGATTTTGAGATCATCGACCCGGTCGTAATGGCCGGCGATGTGATAGCTGGCGATGCGTGCGCTGGGCATCGCGGCCAAAAATGCGTCGGCATCGTAGCCATGATTGATGGCGTTGACGTAGATATTGTTGACATCGAGCAATAGCGCGCAATCGGCGCGTTCGAGCACCGACAGGATGAAGTCGGCCTCGGGCATCGCCTGCCACGGTGCGGCGTAATAGCTGATGTTTTCAATCGCGATGCGCTGGCCGAGGTGTTGTTGTACCTGGTCGATGCGGCTGGCGACGTGCGCGATCGTGGCCTGATCGAAGCTGAGTGGCATCAGGTCGTAGAGATGGCCGTCATCGGCGCTGCAGCTTAGGTGCTCGCTGTAGTGCTGGATGCCGTGGCGATCCATCAAACCGGCGATGGCATCGAGCAGGCCGGCATCGAGCGGCATCGCCCCGCCCAGCGATAGCGACAGGCCGTGCAGGGTGATCGGGTATTGCGCGGCCA